>NZ_JBLXDN010000010.1:0-125307 GCF_048264025.1 Nitrincola sp. | reverse complement strand
ATGTATCGATGGAGAAAATTCCGAAAAAAGTGGCGCAATACGATTAGAGTCAAGGTGCGGATTTAGCGGCGCTTACGTTTCCACAGCCGTATAGCCTCCATATCGGTCCAATAGGAAACAGTTATGCCGACACCTTCACGTGCTGACTCAACACCGAGAAAGCCTGGCTGCTCAGCTGCTAAGGCCAGCATTTTCTCCGCCATGGCAGCGTAGCCGCTATCCTCTTCGGTACGCAGCGAGGTGAAAATTACTGCGTAATAGGGTGGTTTGGGTGTGTCAGCGATACTGGACATGCATTTTACTCTGAGTTGGGATAAGTATTTTGTCAGGTTGATAGTTTAGAACAGCATCGCCATACAGCAATCTGCCTACTAAACTAATCTCATCCACCTTATTTATACACAAGGAGAAACGCTATGAAAGGCAAATGTCTATGCGGTTCAATCGAGGTACTTGTGCCGGATCATCAGGAAGCTGGGCTATGTCACTGTTCCATGTGCCGGCGCTGGTCGGGTGGGCCGATGTAAATAATGACACCCATAAAATGACCGGGCAGGAGGTTTTTGAGCAATTTGCACCGCCTTCATGAGCTGGTGCAAGGCAAACTAGCCAACTTTCCCTGTTACAAATCCGACAAAACACCACACAGGTGTCATTCGATACATCCTTTTCTTTGTCGGATTTGCAACACAACTCATATCTTTCAATTATTTAGATGACACTCATCCGACTGGCACAGGGTTTGCCATGTAACAGGTATAGCGTCAGCGCTGTTTGTGCGTTGGCAATCTGTATTCTGGAGGTCGGAAATGGTCACTTTAACACCTGCTGCACAACTCGCGATCAGTCGCTTCATTGAAAATGCCGGTACGCCTGTAGCCGGGCTGCGGGTTTCAGTATCCGACGGTGGCTGTTCTGGCTACAAGTACGGTCTGCAACTGGAAACCACAGTCTCGGAGCAGGATACCAGCCTGTCCTTTGGAGAAGTGTGTCTGCTGATCGATCCCGAGTCCCTGCCACTGCTACAGGGCTGCGTGGTCGATTTCGTTGAATCGCTGGATGAAAGCGGCTTCAAGTTCGAAAACCCGAATGCCAAGACCGCCTGTAATTGCGGTAAATCCTTTGCTGCCTGAGAGGTCATGTCATGTGGAACTATTCTGAGAAAGTACAGGAACATTTTTTCAACCCCCGCAATGCCGGTGAGCTCGAAGGTGCGAATGGCATCGGGGATGTTGGCTCGCTGTCCTGTGGCGATGCCTTACGTCTGATGATCAATGTCGATCCGGAAACTGAAGTGATTCTGGATGCACGTTTTCAGACCTTTGGTTGCGGTTCGGCCATCGCCTCTTCGTCAGCCTTGACCGAGATTATTAAAGGCAAAACGCTTGATGAAGCGCTACAGGTCAGCAATCAGGAGATTGCCGACTTCCTCGATGGTCTGCCGCCGGAGAAGATGCACTGCTCGGTGATGGGACGCGAAGCGCTACAGGCGGCTGTCGCCAACTACCGCGGTGAAGTCTGGAGTGATGACCATGAAGAGGGCGCGCTGATCTGTAAGTGCTTTGCCGTGGATGCGGTGCTGATCGAAGAAACCATCCGTGCCAACAATCTCACCACGGTGCAGGATGTCAGCTTTTATACCAAGGCGGGCGGTGGCTGCTCGGCTTGCCATGAAGGTATCGAAGAAATTCTCAACAAGGTGCTGGCAGAAACTGGTCAGTCGTTCCAGGCCGATGTTGCCAGGGTGCAAGCTGATGCCGAGAAGGCACTGACACAAATCGACATGCCATCCGTTAGCGCGCCTCAGGCCACCGATGCCGCTGCAAGTGGTCTGAGTACGCTACAACGCATTCGCAAGATTGAAGCGGTGATTGAGGCGGTCCGGCCACAACTGCAACGTGACAAGGGTGACATAGAACTCATCGATGTGGTTGGCAAAACCGTGTATGTCCGTCTGACCGGCGCCTGTACCGGCTGCCAGTTGGCCAGCGTCACCTTGAGTGGCATTCAGCAACAGTTGATCGAATCCTTGGGTGAGTTTATCCAGTTGCTGCCGGTCAGCAAGTCACCCGTTACTGCAGGAGCCTGAATCATGGAGACTATTTATCTGGATAACAATGCCACCACACAAGTGGATCCTCAGGTGGTCGAGGCGATGCTGCCTTACTTTACCGAGCAGTTTGGTAATCCATCATCCTTGCACCAGTACGGCAACCGTGTCGGTCTGGCGCTGAAGCAGGCGCGTCAGCAGATTCAGGCGCTAATCGGTGCTGAGCATGATACCGAAATCGTGTTCACCTCCTGTGGTACCGAAAGTGATTCCACGGCTATCTTGTCGGCGCTGAAAGCTCAGCCGGAACGCCGGGAGATTATCACCAGCGTTGTGGAGCACCCTGCCATTTTGTCGTTATGTGAATATCTGGAAAAAGATGGCTACACCGTGCACTACCTGGAGGTAGACGGTCAGGGTCGCCTGGATCTGCAACACTATCAGTCACTCCTGAGTGACCAGACCGCCATTGTCAGCATTATGTGGGCTAACAATGAGACAGGGACCTTTTTTCCGGTACTGGAAATGGCCGAAATGGCTTACCTGGCCGGAGTAATGTTTCATACCGATGCGGTACAGGCGGTTGGCAAGGTGCCGATTGATCTGAAAAACAGCAAGATCGACATGCTGTCGCTATCCGGGCATAAACTCCATGCACCCAAAGGTATCGGCGTACTTTACCTGCGTCGCGGTACACGCTTTCGTCCGTTACTGCGCGGGGGCCATCAGGAGCGCGGGCGTCGTGCCGGCACGGAAAACTCGGCCTCTATCGTGGCGCTGGGTAAGGCCGCTGAGCTGGCGCTGCAATCGATAACTCATGAAAATACCCTGGTGAAAGCCCTGCGTGACCGCCTGGAGCAAGGCATCCTGTCACAGGTCGAGCACGCCTTTGTCACCGGCGATCCGGACAACCGTCTTCCCAACACTTGCAATATCGCCTTCGAATACATTGAAGGGGAGTCGATCCTGTTGCTGCTGAATAAATACGGTATTGCGGCCTCCAGCGGTTCGGCCTGCACCTCAGGTTCTCTGGAGCCATCCCATGTGATGCGGGCCATGGGGCTGCCCTATACCGCGGCCCACGGCACGGTGCGCTTTTCCCTGTCACGTTACACCACCGAGGCGGAGATAGACCGTGTGATCGAGGTTATGCCGGGCATTATCACCCAACTGCGCAGCCTGTCTCCTTACTGGAAAAATAATGCGCCGGTTCAGGAAGCCTTTGATCCGGCCTATGCCTGAGGTTGTCTTATGTCTGATAGCGGCCTGGATATAGTCATTGATGACACCACCCTGCGTGATGGCGAACAAACTGCCGGGGTGGCTTTTTCACGCGACGAAAAATTGCAGATAGCGCAACAACTGGATGCGCTGGGCGTGCCTGAACTGGAAGTCGGCATCCCCCCCATGGGTGAAACCGAGCGGGATGATATTCGTGCGCTGGCCGATCTGCAGCTGTCTGCTCAGCTGATCGCCTGGTGCCGTATGCGCGCTGATGACCTGCAAGCCTGTCAGGGTTTGCCGGTGCAACTGCTGGATCTCTCTGTCGCCGTATCTGATCTGCACATCCACAAGAAACTGGGTAAATCACGTGCCTGGGTGCTACAGCAGATCAGGCAACTGGTTCCGGCTGCTGTTGATCAGGGTTTTGCGGTGATTGTCGGTTGCGAAGATGCATCCCGCGCTGACCCGGAATTTTTGCTGCAGGTAGCAGAAACGGCCCAGCAGAGTGGCGCACTGCGTCTACGCTTTGCCGATACGCTGGGCATTATGGAGCCTTTCGGTGTTTTTTCGATCATCAGCCGTTTGGCAGCCGCCACCGATCTGCAACTGGAGATGCACGCCCATGATGATCTGGGGCTGGCAACAGCCAACAGTCTGGCAGCCGCCAAAGCTGGAGCCAGCCATATCAACACCACCGTCAACGGCCTTGGCGAGCGTGCTGGCAATGCGGCGCTGGAAGAGGTGGTACTGGGGCTGAGCCAACTCTACGGCCTGTCGACCGGCATCGACCTGCAAGCTTTTCCAGCGCTATCGACACTGGTCGCCGAGGCTTCGGGCCGGCCGGTCAGTTGGCAAAAAAGCCTGGTGGGTGCGGGTGTGTTTACCCATGAAGCGGGTATTCATGTGGATGGTCTGCTCAAGGACCCTCTGATCTACCAGGGTATTGATCCAGCGCTTTTAGGGCGCCAACACGAGTTAGTATTGGGTAAACATTCCGGTAGTAAGGCAGTGCAAGCACGTTATACACGCCTGGGGTTGCCAATTAATACCGCTCAGGCTCAGCAGTTGTTGGCGGTGATTCGTGAGCAGATGCTGCGAAGTAAACAGCCGCTGACCGATAGCCAGTTGGTGGCTTTGCATCAGCAACTGATTGTTGGTGCAAACCCTTCCCCTAATCTGGCCGAACCGACACCCGCCATTTGTTGATACGAGGTAACTATCATGAATACTGCAAGCCGCTTTACCAGCACAGAAGAATTGGAAGACGAAATGCAGGAGCTGGAAAGTGCAGAAGACTTTCTGGAATTCTTTGCCATAGACTTTGTGCCATCCGTGGTACAGGTCAACCGCCTGCATATACTGCAACGCTTTCATAACCATATCCATGCCGGTAAAGCGGCGCTACCGGATCAGCCATACGCCCTGTTCAACACCTATCGACAACTGCTGGAGCAGGCCTATCAAAGCTTTATCAACTCCAGTGCTCAGCAGGAGAAGGTGCTCAAGGTTTTCAACCGCAATGAGCCTGGCAAGGGGTTTGTATCCCTCAGTGCCATTCAGTCAGTCGCGGGAGGGCCAAAATGATCCCCGTTTACAGCTATGGTGACGAAGTCCGGGTTACACGCAACCTGCGCAATGATGGCAGCTTCCCCGGCGTAGACAAAGGCCAGTTACTGGTGCGTCGGGGTGCAACCGGCCACGTCCGTAATCTGGGTACGTTCTTACAGGATCAGATTATCTACACGGTGCACTTTATTGAGGACGATATCCAGGTGGGCTGTCGCGAAGAGGAACTGATCCCTGCCAGCGCACCCTGGGTCGACAGCCGTTTTGAAAACCGCGACAAGGTTGTGGCGGCACTGGCGTTATCCTTACGTGGCGAGGTGATCGTGCCATTGGACACCCTCGGAGAGGTGTTCAAAGTCATACGTGACGAGAAGGTGGTCCACTATCATGTGCAGTTTCCCGGGCATCTATTGATCGTGCCGGAAAGTGCACTAGACAACTTCGAGCCGGAGGAGGCACTGAGCCATGCATCCTGAAACACCTGAAGTCCTGGCCTACCTGGAGTTGAAAATTGCCGAGTCGCAATTCACCAGCACGCCTGATCAACTTGCAGCCGATAAGCGCGCCCAGGTTGAGTTGCTGGCAAAGCGTCAGTTTCTACTGGAGCAAAAAATTCTAAACAGTAATGAGGCTCAACAGGTGTACTTACCTGATGCAACACTTGAGGAAGCCTTTGAACGTATCCGCAGCCGCTATGAAACCGCTGAGCTGTTTACTAAGGCACTGTCTAACTCGACACTGTCCCCCTTGGGCTTTAAGGCGGCACTAAGCCGGGAGATGCGTATTGATGCTGTGCTGGAAAGTGTATCGGCTCAGGTTGAGCCAGTTTCACAGGATACCGCTGAAATCTATTACTATAATCATCTGCAGCGTTTTCAGCTTCCCGAAAGACGTCAAGCCAGCCACCTGCTGATTACGGTGGATGACCAGCAACCCGAATCAGATCAACGGGTGTACCGCAAGCTCTGCGGTCTGCAGGAGAAAATCCAGCAAAAATCGGCACGCTTCGACAAGCTGGTGCTTCGCTATTCGGAGTGCCCTACAGCGATGAATGAAGGTAACCTGGGTCTGATCACGCCAGGACTTCTCTATGAAGCCCTGGATAAAGCCCTGTTCAAGATGCAACCCGGTGAAATCAGTACACCACTACGCTCTCCCATGGGCTACCACCTGCTACGCTGTGATGCCCTGCACCCGGCAACCCGGCAACCTTTTGCTGAAGTCTGTACTGCCATCATAGAGTCACTGACCCAACGTCAGCGCACGAAACTACAAAAAGACTGGGTTCGTCAGTTGGGCCCTGGATAGCCAACGCTGGAGGAACAACGAACACAACTCAATTGCACAAAATTATCCTTAAAGCACTAGTCTACTAACACCCATTCTACAAACACTCAATCCTCCAACTCTTCAGTCTTGCGCCGCGGCACCTGAGTGGGATCAGCGGTAATCGGACGATAGATTTCCACCCGATCATATTCAGCCAGAGGTTGATCCGGCTTCACCAGCTTACCAAACACGCCGATTTTCTGACTCGACAGGTCGATATCGGGAAAGCGCTCCAATAGACCGGACGCTTCGATAGCAGCGGCGGCAGTGGTACCGACAACCACATCAAGATTGACCCAACTCTGTTCACCGCTGACACTGCTATACGCAACACTGACTTGCATCTCTGACTCCTGGCTTGATTAACTGGATGACTGACTCACAGGTTCGGGCAGACTCACCGGCCGGCGTTTGCGCTGCTCAACCCGCCGATCTATCCAGCGTTTCGCCACCAGCAGAAAACCCACTGCAATAAAGCCGCCTGGTGGCAACACCATAATCAGGAAGCCGCGATAATCCGGGATAACAGTTATCTCAAGAAAGGCGAAAGGGGCGCCCAATAGTAAATGCGCATTGGCAAACAACGTGCCGCTGCCAATCACTTCACGCACGCCACCGATTATCACCAACGCCCAGGTTAAGCCAATTCCCATCATCAGCGAGTCGACGATGGAGTCCCACAGGGTATTTTTAGAGGCAAAGGCTTCGGCACGTCCGAGAATGGCGCAGTTAACTACGATCAAGGCAATAAACAACCCAAGCACCTTGTAGAGCTCATAGGCGAAGGCATTGATCAGCATATCCGTTAAGGTAACCAGTGTCGCAATGATGACAATATACACAGGTATACGGATAGCCGGACTGATGAAATGCCGTAGCGTGGAGATAATCATATTGGCGCCCAGCAGCACAAACAAAGTAGCCAGCCCCATCCCCAAACCATTGGTGGCCGTACTGGTCACCGCCATTACCGGACAGAGCGCCAGCATCTGTGCAAACACCATATTATTGCTCCAGAGGCCATCCTGAGCTAAACGTCGATAGTCAGTCATGATCTTCAACTCCTTGCTGCGCAGGGACCGAACCGACAGCGTCCGGCAACCTGACCGGATACAACAGTGTCGGCTGCTCAGCTTCAAAAAACAGCAATGCGCGTTTGATTTCCGCCACGATAGCCCGCGGGGTGATCGTGGCACCGGTAAACTGATCAAACTCTCCGCCATCCTTTTTCACCGCCCAGCCTGATGGCAAAGGGTCATGCAGTGACTTGCCGGTAAAGTAGGTAATCCATGGATCTCGTGCCACCTCAATCTTGTCGCCCAGGCCAGGGGTTTCCTGATGCACCAGCACCCTGACACCAGACAGCTCGCCATTGGCTTTGATCGCCACCAGCATTTCAATTTTGCCGGCATAGCCGCTGGCCCGCATAGGGAACACCACTGCACTGACATCCCCGGCCAGGCTGGCCTGATAATAGGTCAGGGGTCCCCAGGGCGCCTCGATCTGACCAGCATGATCCAGCAAATCATTGTCATAAAGATGATCCGGCAACACCTGAGAAAAACTCTGGCGCATATCGTCTGCCAGCGCCTGTTGAATCGGTTCTCGCGTTAGTTGATAGGCCAGGGCCAACAGTGCGCAGGTCACCATCACCACCACGCCCAACAACAGCGACTGATAATCCAGACGCTCACGCACCACGGCCAGATTCATAAGCCCTCTCCCGTTTTAATCTTTTGCACCGGCAACGGCTGCCCCTTGCTGGAGCGACCGTAAATACGCGGGCGTACATAACGATCAATCACCGGGACAGCGCTGTTCATCAGCATTACAGCGAAGGCGATACCTTCAGGATAATTACCAAAGGTGCGAATCAGATAAGCCAACACCCCACAACCCAGACCAAAAATAAAGCGGCCACTGGCGGTTGCTGGGGCGGTAACGGGATCTGTGACGATAAACCAGGCGGCCAGCATGGCTCCGCCAGTCAACAAGTGAAACAGGGCGCCAGGATAAGCCTCTGGATACATACGGTTTAATAGCAGCGCAGGCACCACCAGACCCAATATCAACCCTACCGGTGCTTGCCAGGTAATCACGCCTCGCCATAACAGGAACAGTCCACCCAGCAGCAACAGCAGGGCGCTGCTTTCACCCAGACTGCCCGCATGCAGGCCAGTCAGGGTATCCAGCCAAGTGTAATCCTGCCCTTTGAGTATCTCAGACAGTGGCTCGTCCATGGCCAGACGGTTCTTGACGCCATCCAGCAGCGTCGCCCCACTATAGCTGTCCAACAGCTCGGCTTGACCAAAACTCTGCTGCAGACTGGCACTGAACGCTGGGCGTTGCTGCAGCTGCTGATCCGGAGCCACCCACTGGGTCATCTCGACCGGAAAGGCAATTAACAACATAACCCGTGCGGCCATGGCGGGGTTAAACACATTCTGCCCCAGTCCACCAAAGATCTGCTTGATCATAGCGACGGCAAGGAAGGTGCCGGTGACAGCGATCCACCAGGGAGCCCAGGGGGGTAAGCACAGCGCCAATAACCAACCGGTTACCAGGGCCGAGCCATCAAAAAGGTGTGTTTTCACCGGTTTATTGAACATCCGCAGAAACACGGCTTCCCAGACCAGCGCACTGCTCAGGCAGATCAACCAAAGTGAAAAGGCAGGCCAACCATACAGCCAGAATCCATACAGGGTCGCCGGTGTCAGTGCCAGTAACACCTGGTACATCATCACTGGCAAGCGCGCCTCGCTGTGCGCATGGGGTCCGTGAATCGGTTGTTTCATGCCGAGGCCTCCTGTTTTAGTGCGTCTTGCTCGGCTTGTTGCGCTTTTTTCGCAGCGGCAGCGGCACGCCGCGCCGCCATCAGCGCTTCGCGATCCCGTGCTTCTCGCTCCATGCGCTGTTCACGCCGTTGAACCAGAATTTTAGTAGCTTCCATCTTCTGTCGGGCTTTGTCCTGCAACACCAACTCGCCCTTGGCATAGTTGAACAAGTGGGTCAGCGGGATAGATGAAGGACAGATATAACTACAGGCCCCACAGCCTACACAGTCGCTCAGGCCCAGTTTGCTGGCACTCTTTAGATCACCTGAGCGTATATTGGCGGCCATTTCCAACGGCATCAGTCCCATGGGGCAAGCACGCACACAACGGCTACAACGCACACAGGGGCTGCTCTGCTTATGACTGATTTCCTGTTCAGTAAGCGCGAGGATGCCACTGCTGCCTTTAATGATTGGCACATGCAGGTCTGGAAGCTCTATGCCCATCATCGGCCCGCCCATTAACAAGCGTGCTGGCTTAGAGTCGAACCCGCTGGCCCGGTTAAGCAATTCGCTGGCCAGGGTTCCCAGAGGCACTTCCCAGTTACCCGGATGGGTTACCGCACCGCCACTGAGGGTGACAATCCGCGAGATAAGCGGCTGATCCTGATAAATGGCCATCGCCACGGCATAGGCTGTCGCCACATTGTGAACCAGAATACCGCTATCAGCCGCCCGACTGTGTGCCGGTATTTCCACGCCGGTGAGCTGCTGAATTAACTGTTTTTCTGAGCCCATAGGGTAACCACTAGGCACGGCTTTAACCGAAACGCCTGTGCCCTTTGCCGCCTCGGTCATGATCGCCAGGGCTTCCGGCTTATTGTCTTCAATACCCAGAATCGCCCGCTTGGCTTGTACTGCATGGCAGATGAGCTGGGCTCCCCGCAAGATATCCACGGCGTATTCGCGCATCAGCCGATCATCACAACTCAGATAAGGCTCACATTCACCGCCGTTCAGAATCAGCGTATCCACCCCTGACTTTAAACTTAGATTCAGCTTTACTGCCGCTGGAAAGGTGGCGCCGCCCAAACCGACGATGCCCGCGGCGCCAATGCGTTCGCACACTAACTCCGGAGACAGGCTAAAAGGATCGGCTACCGGATCACGGCTAATCCACTGATCACGGCCATCAGCCTCCAGCGTTACCACCAATACAGGCAAGCCGGAGGGGTGCGGTGCAGTATGCTCGGCAATCGCGGCGACCCGTCCGGATGTCGGTGCGTGAACCGGTGCAGAAATCGGTCCCTGAGCCACCGCCAGCAGTTGGCCCTTTAGCACTCTGTCTCCGACCTTCACTACAGGTGAGGCGGGTATGCCCAAGTGCTGCTGCAAGGAGACGTACAAACGTTCCATCACCGGAAAGCGCTGTATCTTGGTGGTGTTGCTCAGTGTCTTGTAAGCGGTGGGATGAACCCCGCCGCGTAAGGATTTCCACAACATAATCGTCTCCTGTTACAGGGCTGGCTGACTCCACACCCAGGTTTGCAGAGTAGGCTTAACCGGCTCCAGGTAGATGCACTCAGTGGGACACACGGCTTCACACTTGCCACAGGCCGTGCAGGCATCTGCAAACACAACATGCATATGTTTCGCTGAACCCAGAATTGCATCGGTTGGGCAGATTTTGAAACAGCGGGTACAGCCGATACACAGGGCTTCATTAATCCGGGCCACTTTCGGGCCTTCATCACACAAAGCATTCAAATCCAGCGAGATACCCAGTTTTGTCGCTATAGCTTCGGCGACGGCACGACCGCCGGGGGGACAGAAGGTTGCTGGTAAATTGCCATCTGCAACCGCTTGAGCCGCCGCCCCACAGCTGGGGTTGCCACACTGTCCACATTGAGTGCCGGGCAGCAGCTGTTCAATTTCTTCCACCACATTGCTGCGTTCCACCTTTAACAGCCGTGAAGCAATACCCAGCAGCAACCCCAATATCAGGCCCAATAATGTTAACGGCATGACTGACATCAGCATGGTTAGTTTCCTCCCGTATTCAGGCCAGTCCGGCAAATCCCATAAAGGCTACCGACAACAGACCCGCCACAATAAACGCAATCGGAGCCCCCTTATAAAGCTCAGGCACCTGCAACACCGCCAGGCGTTCACGCAAGCCAGCAAACAGCACCAACACCAGAGTGAAGCCCATGGCTGAGCCAAATCCGTACATCAAGCTTTGAATAAAGCTGTGCTGGTTTTGTACATTGAGTAAGGCAATACCCAGTACGGCACAATTGGTGGTAATCAATGGCAGGTAAATACCCAGGATCTGATAGAGCGAGGGGCTGACTTTACGAATCAGCATCTCGGTAAACTGTACGACGGTGGCGATCACCAGAATAAACGCCAGTATGCGCAAGTATTCCAGCCCCAAAGGGTTTAGCAACCAGTTCTCCAGCATCCAGCTGGCCGCCGCCGCCAGACTCAGTACAAAGGTCGTAGCTAATCCCATACCCAAAGCGCCATCCATCTTGGTGGATACACCCATCAACGGACACAAACCCAGAAACTTGATCAATATCACGTTGTTTACCAGGGCGGTGGATACCAGTAGCAAAATGTAATCAGACATGCGTTTCTCCACTCAGATCGATGCTAATGGGTAGTCAGCAAAGTCTGTGCCATACGCCTGAGGTGCTGTATTACGCCTTATTTCGGTGCATCCACGCCATTTTTGAGTGATGGAAATGCGACAAAATGACAGTTTGTAATTAACCCGACAAAACATTTGTTCTTAAATCAATCCGCTATCAGCGCCAGCATCACATCCATACAAATGGTATGCCTATTGCATGGACTGGTTATAGATTGACTGTCCCAGGAACCTAAGCATATGACCGAACCGGCAGATAATGTTGTGCTAGCTGAGCTTAAGATAGCGGCAGAAACCCTCCCGCCCGAAGTCTTCAGGCTAGCGGTAGAGCAGGCGGCTGTAGCCATATCAATCACTGATGCCAAGGCACGTATCGTCTATGCCAATCCCTGCTTTGAAAAGATGACCGGCTACAGTTGCGAAGAGCTACTAGGCAAAAACCAATCCATTCTGTCTTATAAGGTCACGCCTCGGCTGGTGTATGACAGTCTGTGGGGGCAGTTGGAACGCCAGCACCCTTGGAATGGCCTACTAGTCAACCGACGCAAGGATGGCAGTCGCTACCTGGCTGACCTGACGATTACGCCGGTACTCAATGCCACAGGAGAAACGACGCATTATCTTGGCTTACAACGTGATGTAACCGAAGTGCATCAGTTGGAGCATCAGGTATTGAACCAGCGTGCTCTGATTGAAAAAGCCGTGGATGCCACCCAGGTAGCCATGGTGCTGGTAGACACCAAACTACAGCCAATTCTGCGCAACCGCAGCTATAAAACCTTGGAAGCCAGACTGGGTCATGAACCCCTGGAGATCATCTTCGATGCACTGGAGCAGGAGTGGCCTGATCTGTTTGAACGGAAAAAAGCCCTGCATGAAGGCTTTGTTACCCTTGAAGTGGCCTTGCTGCTGTCCAGCCGTGAGGAGCCGCTCTGGTTTAGTTGTACCGGCTCGCTAATTGAAGAGAAAGACACCAGTGCCGATGCCTTTTACCAGACACGTCTGAGCCGCTATCTATTGGTGACCCTGCAGGACATCACCGGACTGAAACAACAACAGGCACAGCTACGCCTCAATAGCCTGCAAGCTTTGTTAGCCGAGCAGGAACGGGTACAAAGTGTCCGGGAAGCCCTGTCAGGTGCCATTTACCAGCTCGAACGCCCGTTGAATATGATCAATGCGGCTTCACGGCTGGCGACCCGCCGTAACCGCATCGATGCCGCCGAGATGCTAAAGCTGCTGAATGAGGTGCAGAAGGCTGGCCATCAGGCTATCTCCATGCTCAACGCCTGCATCCCGGCACGTGGCGATGAAGTTACAGAAGTGGTGAACATCAACGAACTGTTGAAAAACACCCTGAGCTTGTTAACCCCCAGGCTACTTGCGCTCGGCATCACAGTGGACTGGCAGCCTGAGTGTAATTTACAACGCGTTCATGGCCAGCCAACGGCTCTGGTCACCCTATTCAAACAGCTGATCGATAATGCCATCGATGCCATGAATGACACCAGGCACCGGGTACGTGAGCTGCGCTTAACCACTCGCACGCTGGATGAGGTCGTAGAAATCAGCATTGAAGATACCGGTGCCGGAATTCTGCCAGCTGATCAATTTAAGGTTTTCGAGCCCTTCTACACCACCCGCGATCAAAGTAAAGGCCACCTGGGCATGGGACTGACCCTGGCTCAGGATATCGTTAACCGCCATAACGGCTTGCTGGCAATTGATCCTGATGTAACTACCGGCTGCTGCATTAAGGTGCACCTTCCCTATGAATAAATCACCTGCAAGTTATCATGACGACACTAGCGATTCGCTGAGTCCGGAAATGCTTCAGGCGATTCTCGTTGGTGAACTGGAGACCCTGTTTCTGGTTAGCCAAGTGCTGTCCAAATCCCTCAACCTTCAGGAAACCCTGAGTAAGGTTATGGAAGTGCTGGACGATAGGGTTGGGCTAGAAAGGGGACTGGTTGGCCTGGTACCACCAGATCAGAATGAACTGGTCATCTATGCCCTGTGTGGGGTACCGGATCTGCAAGCTGGTGATATACGTTACCAGCCAGGTGAAGGAGTGGTAGGTGAAGTGATGCGTCGGGGCACCAGCCTGATACTCAACAAGATCACCGATGACCCGCGTTTTCTTGGCCGTTTAGGTATTTATGATACCAAACGCCCCTTTATTGGTGTGCCAATTCTCAGTGGCGATGAAGTCCTGGGTGTGTTCGCAGCCCAGCCCAGTAGCTCTCACAGGGAACTGCTGGGAGAACGTGCCCGATTTCTGGAGATGGTCGCCAACTTAATCGGCCAGAGTGTGCGCCTGTCACGAGAGGTGGAGCGCGAACGTAAAGCTCTCAGAGAGGAACGCGATCAGCTCAAACGTACCGTGCGCGGGCAGTTTGGTTTCGACAATATCATTGGCCACTCTTTCCCTATGCGCCAGGTGTTTGAACAAGTACGCCAGGTGGCCAAGTGGAATACCACGGTATTGATTCGTGGCGAAACGGGTACTGGTAAAGAGTTGATTGCTAATGCCATTCATTACAACTCCCCCAGAGCCAGAGGGCCATTCGTCAAACTTAACTGTGCCGCCTTACCAGAAAATTTGCTCGAATCGGAACTGTTCGGGCATGAGAAGGGCGCCTTTACCGGTGCTATAAGCCAGCGCCAAGGGCGTTTCGAGCAGGCTGACAAGGGCACGCTGTTT
Source organism: Nitrincola sp. (assembly GCF_048264025.1). Classification (NCBI taxonomy): domain Bacteria; kingdom Pseudomonadati; phylum Pseudomonadota; class Gammaproteobacteria; order Oceanospirillales; family Oceanospirillaceae; genus Nitrincola; species Nitrincola sp. Next base: position 111,005 of record NZ_JBLXDN010000010.1, on the reverse strand, counting down.
CTAGATGAAATCGGTGAAGTCTCGCCCGGATTCCAGGCCAAACTGCTACGGGTGTTACAGGAAGGCGAACTGGAGCGAGTCGGCGGTTCGCGTACCATTAAGATCAATGTGCGGATGGTGGCAGCGACCCACAGGGATTTGGAGGCTGATGTGGAGCAGGGACTGTTTCGTGAAGATCTTTACTACCGCCTGAATGTGATGCCTATTTTCATGCCGACGCTGCGCGAACGCCTGGAAGATGTGCCCGATATCGCCAATTTTTTGCTCAACAAAATCGCCACAGCCCAGGAACGCCCACTCAGCATCACCGACAGCGCTCTGCGGGTGCTGATGCACCATAGCTGGCCAGGTAATGTCCGCGAGCTGGAAAACTGCCTGGAACGTGCCGCCGTCATGTCTGAGGATGGCATCATCGACCGTGATCAGGTATTGCTCACCGGTATCGACGAACAGGTCATGGGCAGTCATGGCGGGCAGATAGACCTGGGGGATGACAATCTGGATGAACGGGAACGAGTGATAGCCGCACTGGAACAGGCTGGCTGGGTTCAGGCCAAGGCGGCCCGCTTACTGGGTATGACACCACGACAGATCTCCTATCGGATCCAAACCCTCAATATTCGGGTCAAGCAACTCTAAACGATGACTGTCTCAAAGCTGACATAGCACCTTTGTGTAGCTGTCGGTTTTGAGACAAACCTACCTATCCATCCATTAATTCATATATAAATCAATAGATTAATAAAATACAGCAAATAGGCATGGAATTTGCGACAGGTCAAATGAACCCAAGATGAGGATCTGACCGTGAAACTGCCCGTTCTCAATAACACCACTGCAATTAACGAAACCGGTGGCTGCGCTTCCGGCTCCTGCGGCAGCAGTGATGCCTCTGTTCAGAGCCTGCCTGAATCTATCCGGGCCAAGGTGGCCGATCATCCCTGCTTTTCCGAGCAAGCCCATCATTTCTTTGCCCGTATGCATGTAGCGGTTGCACCCGCCTGCAATATCCAGTGCAACTACTGTAACCGCAAATACGATTGCAGCAATGAATCCCGTCCTGGTGTCGTCTCTGAAGTGCTGACCCCGCAACAAGCGGTCAAGAAGGTTAAGGCGGTAGCTGCGGCGATTCCTCAGATGTCGGTACTGGGAATTGCAGGCCCCGGCGATCCTCTGGCAAATCCACAAAAAACCTTTGAAACCTTCCGTCGTCTGAGCGCTGAGACCCCGGATATCAAGCTGTGTGTGTCGACCAATGGCCTGACACTACCAGAGTGTGTAGATGAACTCTGCCAACACAATATCGATCATGTCACTGTCACCATCAATTGTGTCGACCCGGAGATAGGCGCCAAAATCTACCCGTGGATCTTCTGGAAAAATAAGCGCATTCGTGGAGTTGAAGCGGCTCGTATCCTTATCGAACAACAGCAGAAAGGGCTGCAGATGCTGATTGATCGCGGCATTCTGGTGAAGGTCAATTCCGTGCTGATCCCTGGAATCAATGATCAACACCTGATTGAAGTGTCGCGTATCGTCAAGGAAAAGGGTGCCTTCTTGCACAATGTGATGCCGATTATCTCCGAACCGGAACATGGTACCTACTTCGGCCTGACCGGCCAGGCTGAACCGACACCAGCTGAACTCCAGGCGGTGCAGGATGCCTGCGCCGGTGATATGAATATGATGCGTCACTGCCGTCAGTGCCGCGCCGATGCGGTCGGACTCCTGGGCGAAGATCGCGGCGCCGAATTCACGCTGGACAAGATTGATGCCATGGAGATCGATTATGAAGCCGCCATGGTGAAGCGGGCCGAGGTTCATGAGCAATTGCTTGGCCAGCTCTATGCCCAACGCGAGTCAGTAGCTCTGCCTGCTACAGCCTTACAAGGCCGGGCGGTACTTATGGCTGTCGCCACCCAGGGAGGTGGCTTGATCAATCAGCATTTCGGTCATGCCACCGAGTTTCTGGTCTATGAAGCCAGCCGTGACGGGGTGCGTTTTATCGGTCATCGACAGGTAGCAAAGCCCTACTGTGAAGGTGGTAGCAGTTGCGGTGAAGAGACTGAAAAGCTGTTAGACACCCTGCTGAAAGCGCTGCAAGGCTGTGAAGTGCTGTTGTGTTCCAAAGTCGGCTATGAGCCCTGGAGTGCCCTGGAGCAGGCTGGTATTCAGCCCAATGGTGAGCATGCCCTGGAACCGATTGAAGATGCCATTCTGGCGGTGTATCAGGAAATGCTAACTCAAGGCTTGTTGCAGCTACCCGAAAACAGTGTGGATCGTAAATCAGCTTAACCTGACCAATCTGTTAACCTGAAGAGGTGCCTCTTATGGCTTTTGAAATTGTTGCCAGCTGCGTCAGCTGCACCGCCTGCGAATCTGTCTGTCCCAATGATGCGATCACTGATCAGCAGGTGCAGTTCGCCATTGATCCGGACTTGTGTACAGAATGTGCCGAATCCTACCCAGACCCTCAGTGCGCCAGCATCTGTCCCATTGAAGGTGCCATCGTAGATGATGTCGGTGAACCACTGAACCCACCCGGCTCACTCACGGGGATTATTATCCGTGTTGCCGCCTAACAAAGGGGAAACGCCATGAACGCATTGGTCATGCCACCACGTATCCAACAGCGTTACAGCCACTGGATGGGCTTGTCACGCGGTGACTTCAATGCCGTCTACCTGGCGCGTATGCTGGCGGCGGTCGAGCAGGGACACAGCGCGCTCAGTGACACGCTGGGGCTGACTGACGATCGTTACCAAACCCTGTTACAGCGGTACTTTCCAGTAAAGTACAAAGGCTTTCAAACCCGGTTGGCAGCACCTCTTGGAGTACTGGATAATCAAGGTGTTTCCGATGAAGCGCTCCAACTGACAAACTTGCTACTTGGATACCGCACCCAACGCAGCAACAGCGAATACGCCCTGGCGCGTATTATCGCTTGTGCCTGCAGTGGTAAAGACCACCTCTGGTACGATCTGGGGCTCTGGTCGCGAGATGATCTGAATGCCTTGCTGCAACACAATTTTCCGGAGCTGGTCAGGGCCAATCGCTTCAACATGCGCTGGAAGAAATTTCTCTATCGCCAGCTTTGCCTGGAGACAGAGGTGATGCTGTGCCGCTCCCCCAACTGCCGAGACTGTGTAGATTATTCAGAGTGCTTTATCCCTGGATAACCCACAGCATCAGCTATTCACCGCCACGCCTTTAATCAGGGCATACACCTGTTCTCCTGGCTGGAGTTGTAACAGCCTAGCAGAGCGTTTTGAAATACGCGCCATCAGCGCCTGTTCACCTAATTGCAAATGCACCAGCACCTGACTCTTGTCCAGATCGGCATCGAGCGCCAGGACACGGACTGAGAGAGCATTTAATAAGCTGATCGCTTCAGGTAGCTGCCTTGCCAAAACCACATCGCGAGCCATAATAGTCACCCTGACAGTCGTGCCTATCGCTATCGGCGATAGCCGCCCAGGCGACAAGTGGGTCTGACTGATTAACAACGGCTGCTGTTCCACTTGCAAACTAGCCAAACCATCACCGGCATGCGTGTCGATCAACCGGGCTTTGAGCAGGCTCGCGGCCTGTTCACTACGGGCAAAGGGCAACTGATGATCTGTCAGCAGCGCCTGTAACGGCCCTTGAGCCTGAACCTGGCCCTGATCCAGCAATACCATATAGTCAGCCAGGCGCATCACTTCATCAACCGCATGACTGACATAAATAATCGGTAACTGCAGCTCTTCAGTCAAACGCTCCAGATAAGGCAGTATTTCCTGCTTGCTGGTAGCATCCAGTGACGCCATAGGCTCATCCATCAACAGCAATCTGGGGCTGGTCAGCAGCGCACGGCCAATGGAAACGCGCTGGCGCTGTCCACCGGAAAGCTGGTCCGGATAACGCGTCAGATAGTCTTGTAAACACAAGAGGTCAACCACTTCATCAAAGCCGATGCGGCGATCAGCCGCGCGAATACGTTTAAAGCCATAGTGCAGATTTTTCTCTATGGTCAGGTGAGGAAACAGGCTGGCCTCTTGAAACACATAACCGATAGGGCGCAGATGCACAGGCACAAACTGATCAGCAGACTGCCAGACCTGATCCTGAAAGCTCAACGAGCCACCAGGTAGCTGCTCCAGACCAGCAATACAGCGCAACAAGGTAGTTTTACCTGACCCTGAACGCCCGAACAGCGCCGTCACTCCCTGATCTGGCAGCGCCAGCGATACCTGTAACTGAAATTCCGAACGCTTAACCTGAAAACGCATAGTCAGTGACATACTCCCTCCAGACTAAACCACACTGACGACTTTGAAGCGCCGGTTCAGGGCAAACACCAGCAACAGCAAGATAAACGAGGCACCGACGAGAATGACCGATAGTTGATGTGCCGCGCTATAGTCCATAGCCTCGACATGATCATAAATCGCTATCGACGCCACTTGAGTACGCCCTGGAATATTCCCGCCAATCATCAGAATCATGCCAAACTCACCCAGACTATGGGCAAAAGAGAGCACCGCCGCGGTCAAAAAGCCTCGACGAGACAGCGGTAGCACGATACTGACAAAGCGGTCAAACGGTGAGGCCTTGAGCGTTGCCGCCACCTCCAGCACCCGCCCTCCGGCGGTAGCAAAGGCATTCTGCAACGGCTGTACCACAAACGGCAGCGAAAACAGCATGGAACCAATTACCAACCCGGTAAAACTGAATGCCAGATGCCCAATCCCCACAGACTCCAGAAAACCGCCCACCACACCGCGTGGCCCCAACAACACCAGCAGATAAAACCCCATCACCGTGGGTGGTAACACCAGTGGCAAGGCGACCAGGGCTTCCACCAGCACCTTAGCCCGGCAAGCTGTGTGAGCCAGCCACCAGGCCAAGGGGGCACAGAGTAGCAACAGTGCCAGGGTGCTGATCAACGCCAGTTTCAGCGTGATCCATAGGGCCATAACATCAGCACTACTCAGCTCCATAGATCAGAACCCGTAGCCAGCGGCTTCAATCACGGCACGGGCCTGATCACTTTTCAACCAATCGAGAAAGGCCTGGCCAGCTTCCAATTGCGGTGAAGCGCTCAACACCACGGCCTGCTGCTCCAGTGAGGCATAGCTATCCACATCAGGTAACCAGGCATTACCTCGGATGCTGCCATCCGACTCTATCACCTGAGACAGTGCCAGGAAGCCAGCCTGTGCGGTGCCACTGGAAATGTATTGCAGTGCCTGGGTCAGGTTTTCTGCTTGGGCAATATGCCCTGCCTGTAAGTGCTCATAAACGCCCAGTTGCTGCATTACCTCAACACCTGCCGCGCCATAGGGCGCAGTACGGGGATTCACCAACGCCAAGTGCTGCAAAGACCCACTGTGTAAAAACTCCCCTCCCTGCAACGGCAGATCCTGCTGATCACTCCAGAGCACCAGCACACCGCGTGCATAGGTAAAGCGCGAATCAGCCAGGGCTAGCCCTTCCTCAACCAGCAACTGAGGTCGTTCGACATCGGCTGACAAAAACACATCAAAAGGCGCCCCGTTCTGGATCTGAGCATAATGGCGACCGGTGGAGCCGGAGCTGATCAGCAGCGTCTGGCCGGACTGGGCTTCATACAGGGGTGCCAGCTGGTTCAGCGTACCCAGAAAGTTAGCCGCCACGGCTACCCGCAGCTCGCTGGCTGTCAGATGGCTGCTGAACAAGAAGACCAGGCAATAGATCAAGAGGTTTTTCATAAGGTGGCTCCGTGTTTTTTGATAAACAGCTCAGGGCGTTATCTGCACTCGCATACAGATTTGTTAGCTCGAAGCATGGGTAATCAATCAACACAGACTTTGCAATCGCAATGCCAACACCTACTGGTGTTATCTACCGGGTTATATAGTGCGGCCTAGAGACAGGTTCATTAGCATTTAAATTAATTATGAGTCATTTCAGGTTTGTCGGGTTTGCTACAAATGTCGGCCTAGATCAGCTCCGGCACAGATTCTACTGGCGGCTTATGACTGAATCTAATGCAGAGATATCAGGAGGATTTCAATAATCGGCACGGTACCCACCAAAGATAAAAGAGCATGCCCAGCAACTCAACCAGGGATTGCAACACCACAACCATGGCAACCAGCTCCCAGCCAGCAGGCAACGCCAGCGCCACTGGCAACACCACAAAGGAGTTACGGGTGCCGAAGCTGAAGGCCAGGGTGCGTCCCTGTTCGACTGGCAACTTAAACAGCTGTGACAGGCCTTTGGCCAACCAACCTGCAGCCAACAGGAACACCACAAAAACCAGCACTAACAGCGGTAACTAGCTGAACACTTGCTGTACCGATGCCGCTTGAGATGCGGTGATCAGCAGAATAACCAGGGCCAGTAACGGAACTGGCCACCAAGCCAAACCTTCTCGCCAGATCAAGCGCGCCGGTTTAGCCTCCATCCAGCGTTCGCTGATCGCGGCACCGATCAGGGGTATCAGGATAATGAACAGTGCCGCCAACAGAGACTGCGGCATTCCCTGCAGCGAAAGATCCGCATCACTCATCCACCAGAGATACCCAGGCAACAACACAAGTTGTAACAGCAGAATAACCGGTGCCAACGCCAGGGCATGCGCACTGCTGCCACGACCCAACTGAGTAAAGGTAATGAACCAGTCTGTGCAGGGCACCAATAACACCAATAGCACCCCAAGTCGCAACGAAGGCTGATCCGGCAGGAATTGAATCAACCCCCAGACCAATAACGGCAGCAACACAAAATTACCCAGTAAAGCAGCGCTGATAAAGCGCCTGTCTCTAAACGCATCACGTAGATGCAGTAGCGGCACCTGCACAAAGGTTGTGTACAGCAGCACGATCAATACAGGCCAGAGCAGCTTTTCTAAAAATGGAGCTATACCTGGCCACTGATGACGGATCAGCAGGCCACAGAAAATCGCAACGATATAAATCCAAACTTGCTGGCGCTCCAGGGTTATACGCAGCATCACTTCCTACCGGCTTGTAGATAACCTGGCTAGTATCGCATAGATCAACGCTTTGTACTGATCCTATCCTGCAGGAAGGCCTTGATTTACTACAACCAAATAATACGCTTGACGATATATAAGCCATAGAGTATATTTTTATTCGAAGGAAGGGATAATTATGACATGGAAAGTATTAATCACAGATGTGTATGAAAGTTGGTTCTTAAATCTGACTGAAGCTGAACAGATTGATGTTCAAGCCATGGTGGATGTTTTAGAAATCAAAGGTCCGCACCTTGGCCGCCCTCAAGCTGACACGATAAAGGGAACAAAGAAGGTTAAAAATTTAAAAGAGCTGATCATTCAACACGCCGGAAAGCCCTACAGAGTTTTCTATGCATTTGACCCCAAGCGCCAAGCCGTTCTGCTATGTGGCGGCCGAAAAGATGGGGCAAAAGACAAACAGTTTTATAATCAAATGGTGCCGCTGGCTGAAGCTGAATTTGCGGACCATTTAAAAAGCGAAGGCACTAAATAGTGCTCGGGGAGTATATATGACAAAGCCCTTAAGCGAACTCCGCAAGAAAATGAGTCCTGAGGTTCAGGCAGCAGCTCGTGCAAAAGCGGTTGGTATTGTGGCCGAAATGTCACTGGCTGAAACCCGTAAATTGCGAGGCCGCAGCCAAGCAGTGGTGGCACAAGCCTTGGGTATTGCACAACCCAATGTATCTCAAATTGAAAAGCGTCCTGACACAATGGTCAGCACCCTAGCCTCCTATATTGAAGCCTTAGGTGGGACGCTTGAACTCCATGCTAAGTTTCCTGATGGACAGGATGTTGAGATAACTCAATTCAAACATGCTTAAATTTGCAAGTGACTACTGTCTCAAATGACCTTAACTATTAACGCTCATAAGCAGGCATCTGCCAGGTTTCAGCGCGTGCCGATGCCAGCCATTCCTGCATTGCCGGAAGGTCATACATCGCCTGCGCCCAACGATCAAACGCTGGTGACACCTTCAGCCCGTAATTACGCACTCGCCACATCACTGGCGCAAACATGGCATCAACGTTACTAAACTCTCCGGCTAAAAATGGACCCTCTGGCTTATCCGCTTGCTCAAAGCGCGACCAAATTTCGGCTAAGCGTTGTAGGTCTTGGGTCACAGCATCACTAGGTGCCACAGATTTTTCTGTACGGCAGTTCATCGGAAACTGACTGCGTAAAGCATGAAAGCCACTGTGCATTTCAGCGGCAGCAGAGCGTGCCAAAGCACGCAGGGCAAGAGACTCAGGCCATAACTGCCGCTCTGGATAACGCTCTGCCAGGTACTCTAAAATGGCCAGGCTATCCCAAACGACCCTGTCTTCCTCGATGAGTACAGGTACCTGTGCGGGTACTCCATGCTGTTCACTGAACTGCGTTAAGCTGTTGCCATGCGCAAAAGGCAGCAGCGTTTCGTCAAAGGGAATACCCGACACTTTCATTGCCAGCCAGGGCCTCAACGACCAGGACGAGTAGTTCTTATAGGCTATATACAGATGCATCTGACACTCCTTGATGACTTAGGTAATGAATGAGTTTTCAGACTAATCCGTTATACTGGACAACAAAAGCGAATTATTTAAAACATATTCAATGGTATTTTCGAACAATGACGCCTCGACAAGTACGTAGCTTATTAAAAGTGCTCGATTTAGGCAGTGTTCAGGCAGCAGCCAAAGCACTGCACCTTGCACCCTCCAGTGTCTCGGCGCAGTTAAAAGAGCTTTCCAGCGAATTAGGTATACAACTCTTTGCTACCGCTGGTCGTGGCTTAGTGCCAACGGCGGCAACCCACCAGCTGGAAACCGCTTTTCGAAGTTTTATCCATCAGGCCGACGAAATTCGATACCGGGCACAGCATTTCATCAATGAAGCTCACGGTCAGTTGCGTGTTTTTGCACCCAGCTCAATATGCATCTACCGTTTACCGGCATTAATTGAAGGGCTTCAGCAAGATGCGCCGGGCATTGAGCTGTTACTTACCCATGAACCATTTGATTATAACCGTGCGTTTGAGCAGGGCGAACTGGATGCCGCCATTTTAGTGACGCAGTCCCTGGCAACAAGTCATGATTGGATCCAGCACCCACTGCATACTGAAGAGGTGATTTTTGTCTGCCATCGCCAACGGCTCCAGAACACAGCACTCACCCTGGCGCAATTAGCTGAGCAGCCCTTAATCACGACAGAGCCCGGATGTACCTACCGAGTGCGTGCCGAAGCGCATTTTCGCAGTCAGGGATTACAACTAAAACCTCGGCAATCCTTTGCAAACGTTGAAGTCATCCGTCGTTGTCTGTTTGCTGACATGGGTATCGGATTGCTACCGCGCTGCGTTGTTGAGGCCGACCTGGCGACAGGTCAGCTATACGAGCAGCCAGTTGTCGATACGCCCTACGCTTTCCTCTCCAGTCTCGTTTATCCAGCTGAACGCTTCCGCTCACCCCTTTTGGATAAACTGATCCAGGTGGTTGAAAGTCAATCAACTTTCTAAACTAAGCAGCACTTGCTCATGCGGATGCCAGCTATGTGCATGACGCAGGTATTGTGCCAACGGGTCATCCCAGTTTTGTTGATGCTCATCCTGCCACAGGCATAACTGACTGTGCAGTGTAAGCGCATCGGGTCCCACCTGATGCTGTAGTTGCTGATGATAGTCATCCAACATTTTCAGCAACGCCTGATGTTGTCGGCGGTGTGAATCATAGCCGGGATAGCCGGTTACCTGCATAAAGCGTTCTTCCTGATCAAAATGCTCACGGGCATTCAATATCAGGCTATTCAGCAGGCAAGGTAATGCGGTTTTTGACACCATCGGCAGTGCACCCAGCAGTGCCGTAAAGTGATGGTGGGCACGATCCATGGCCGGTAAATTGTAATGTTGCAAACGTAGTGTCGCAGTCATATCTGTCATGATATACATCCTCATTCAGGCATAGCAGGGATCGGTAGCTTCAACCAGTGCCGCCAGACACTCTTCGTGTGTCATTGACAAAATTTGAAACCCTTTGCGGCTTAGAAATTTCTCTTCATTTGCGGTCGGATCAGGCAGACAAGCCCAGCCAGCAGGCTTTCCAGCACCATAGGCAATATCACTGAGCAGCATGCGCGGGGTATCACGGTTCAGGCGCAAGCCCAGCAACAAATACTGTTTCCCGAGGCGTTGCTGCTTCAGGAAGGGTGGCATTCCGAACCCGCCCATCAGTTCTGTCAGGTAATCGACATAATCTGCATCTGAAGCAATATAGAGTGATTCAGGTAAGGGCGTTCCCACGGGTTTAAACAACACCGGCAAGTCTGTATCCAACCAAGACGCCTGAGTGGCTACATATTGGCTACCGTTGTAATGAAACAGACGATAGCGTTCGCTACCACCGGTAATGCGCGCCACCCCAACAACCAGGATATGCGGGGTGTCCCGCCATAACAGTTGCATCTGGGTATCACGGTTCATATCGATAATGTAATCCGGATTCAGTGACGCCAGTTGCTGATGAATGCTGGAAACACTCCAGGTGGTATCACGGTAGGTGGTGTCGAGAAACCGCGTAACCGCCTTACGGCCTTTTTTCAGCTCGATATTCATCGCCGCACGTGGAAACTCATACATCAACTTGGGTGCCATAGGCCGCCCCTGATTCATGGCGATGATCAAGCTGTCGCTATCAGCGGGTATCGGATTGCCCTGCGGATCGGTCACGTCGTTGAGTGCGTCCGGCCCTATAACCGGTACACATTGACCGGAGCGCATGGCTTCCAGCAGGCTGTCAGGCAGTGTCTTATTCATCATCTGGTTCGCCTCTGTTTTCATTCAGTCAAAATAACGTTCAAGCTAACAACAGCAATTCACATGCCATGATCACAACAAGGTCAGTAAATGGCGGCATTACGGGGGCTGCGTACCTTTCACCTAACAAGGACCTTGTCGGTTAGCCACAATTTTGTTGTCGCCAGTCCGACAAGAGGTTTAGCTTTGTCAGCTCCATAACGACCACAAACAATACATGGTTATTTTAAATTTACATAAATAACAACACGTTAAAATATTTTTAAGACTTGGCACAGCCCTTGCCATATTACCTGCAGCGGTGAGCAATTTTGTTCGCCAAATGTTCCAACTTGAGGAGAATGACTATGGCTTTACGTCAAGCTGCTATTTACGGCAAGGGTGGTATCGGTAAATCAACCACGACTCAAAACCTGGTTGCTGCGCTGGCAGAAATGGGTTTGAAAGTCATGATTGTGGGCTGCGATCCAAAAGCAGATTCAACCCGTCTGATTTTGCACTCAAAAGCACAAACCACAGTAATGCATTTGGCTGCAGAAGCCGGCTCAGTAGAAGACCTGGAGCTGGAAGATGTGATGGCCGTGGGTTACGGCGGTATCAAGTGCGTTGAATCCGGTGGTCCTGAGCCAGGAGTTGGCTGCGCTGGTCGCGGTGTTATCACCGCCATCAACTTCCTGGAAGAGGAAGGCGCCTACGATGAAGAACTGGACTTTGTGTTCTACGACGTACTGGGTGACGTGGTGTGTGGTGGCTTTGCCATGCCAATCCGTGAAAACAAGGCGCAGGAAATCTACATCGTTTGCTCTGGTGAAATGATGGCGATGTTTGCGGCCAACAATATTGCCAAGGGTATCGTGAAATACGCCACCTCAGGCAGTGTGCGTCTGGCTGGCCTGATCTGTAACAGTCGTAATACCGACCGTGAAGATGAGCTGATCATGGCACTCGCGGCCCGTCTGGGTACCACCATGATTCACTTTGTTCCGCGTGACAACGTGGTACAGCATGCAGAAATCCGCCGCATGACCTGTATTGAATACGATCCAACCACCAAGCAGGCCGATGAGTACCGTGCCCTGGCACGCAAAATTGTTGAGAACAAGAATTTTGTAGTACCAACGCCGCTGGAAATGGACGACCTGGAAGAACTACTGATGGAGTTCGGCATTCTGGAAGAAGAGGACGAGAGTATTGTCGGTCAGCGTGCTGAAGCGGTTGCTTAATTGCAACCAGGCACGCTAATAGGTCTCGTGCTGAGGCCAACATGAGCAGTAAGTGCTCGCTAACTCATTCTCAATGGCGTTTCTGCAGATGGGCAGACGTCGCTGGAGGAAACCTGTTATGGCTAAGTTAACCAAAGAAGAGGCTCAAGCACTCATTCAGGAAGTGCTGGAAGTCTATCCGGAAAAGGCGAAAAAGGATCGTGCCAAGCATTTAACGGTAAATGATACCGCCGCTGAGGCAAAAACCTGCGTCACCTCCAACCGTAAATCTCTGCCAGGGGTCATGACCATTCGTGGTTGTGCCTACGCTGGCTCCAAGGGTGTGGTCTGGGGTCCAATTAAGGACATGATCCATATCTCGCACGGTCCGGTTGGCTGCGGTCAATATTCGCGGGCTGGACGGCGTAACTACTATGTCGGCACTACCGGCGTAGACAGCTTCGGTACGATGAACTTCACGTCTGATTTTCAGGAAAAAGACATCGTTTTCGGTGGTGATAAAAAGCTCAGCAAACTCATCACTGAAATTGAACAACTCTTCCCACTCAACCGCGGTATCAGCGTACAGTCTGAATGTCCAATTGGTCTGATCGGGGATGACATCGAAGCGGTCTCTAAAGCCAGTAGTAATGAGATCGGCAAACCGGTGATTCCCGTACGCTGTGAAGGCTTCCGCGGCGTTTCTCAATCACTCGGACACCATATTGCCAACGATGCGATCCGTGACCATGTGTTCGACCGCGAAGGCGGTGGCAATGGTGTAGAGCCAGGCCAATATGATGTCGCCATTCTGGGTGACTACAATATCGGCGGTGATGCCTGGTCTTCACGTATTTTACTGGAAGAAATGGGCTTGCGTGTCGTTGCTCAGTGGTCTGGAGATGGCACCCTGGCGGAGATGGAGCAGACCCCGAAAGTGAAGCTTAACCTGCTGCACTGCTACCGCTCCATGAACTACATCTCACGCCATATGGAAGAAAAGTACGGCATCCCCTGGGTTGAGTACAACTTCTTTGGCCCTACCAAAATTGCCGAAAGCCTGCGCAAAATTGCCGCCTATTTTGATGACAACATCAAAGAAGGTGCTGAAAAGGTTATCGCCAAATACCAAGCCATGTCAGCTGAAATCATTGCCAAATACCGGCCACGTCTGGAAGGCAAGAAAGTCATGCTGTATGTCGGTGGTCTGCGCCCACGCCACGTGATCGGAGCCTATGAAGACCTGGGCATGGAAGTGGTCGGTACTGGCTATGAATTCGGCCATAACGATGACTATGACCGTACCCGTAACGATATCGGCAATGCCACGCTGATTTATGACGATGTCACCGGTTTTGAGTTTGAGGAATTCGTCAAACGCGTCAAACCCGACCTGGTCGGCTCCGGCGTGAAGGAAAAGTACATTTTCCAGAAAATGGGTGTGCCTTTCCGTCAGATGCATTCCTGGGATTATTCCGGCCCTTACCATGGTTACGATGGCTTCGCCATTTTTGCCAAGGATATGGACATGACACTGAACAATCCCTGCTGGTCAAAACTGACGCCGCCCTGGAAACAACTTCCAGAAGTTGAGCAGCAGGCTGTTGCCTGATTCCCTTATCACTACTCACGCCTGCGTCCGCAGATTAGCGGCCAGGCAAGGAGACGGTCATGCAAGACATTGAAAATATCAAACAAAGCTACCCCTTGTTCCAGAATGATGAGTACAAGGATGTGCTGGCGCGCAAAAAAGGTGACTATGAAAACGGTCATCCGGTCGATACAGTCGATGACACTTTCATCTGGACCACCTCAGTTGAATATAAAGAGCTCAACTTTGCCCGCGAAGCTCTGACGGTTAACCCGGCCAAGGCCTGTCAACCGCTGGGGGCGGTACTCTGCGCACTGGGCTTTGAAAAAACCCTACCCTATGTGCATGGATCACAAGGCTGTGTGGCGTACTTCCGCACCTATTTCAACCGCCATTTCAAGGAGCCGGTAGCCTGTGTTTCCGATTCCATGACAGAAGATGCGGCGGTGTTCGGCGGCCAGAAAAATATGATCGACGGACTGGAAAATGCCAAGGCACTTTACAAACCTGAGATGATCGCTGTTTCCACCACTTGCATGGCTGAGGTTATCGGTGATGACCTGAATGCCTTTATCGGCAACGCCAAAAAAGCCGGTGCGGTGGAGCAAGACTTTCCTACGCCATTTGCGCATACGCCATCCTTTGTTGGCTCACATGTAACCGGCTGGGACAACATGTTTGAAGGCATCGCCCGTTACTTCACCCTCAACCACATGGACGATAAAGAGGTGGGTAGTAACGGTAAAATCAACCTGGTACCGGGTTTCGAGACCTATCTGGGTAACTACCGTGTTATCCATCGCATGATGCAGGAGATGGGCGTTGATTACAGTCTGCTGTCAGATCCGACCGAAGTGCTGGATACACCGGCAGACGGTGAGTACCGCATGTATTCAGGCGGTACCACACAGGATGAAATGAAAGATGCGCCCAATGCCATCACCACCATCTTGCTGCAACCCTTGCACCTGGTCAAAACGGATAAACTGCTGACCAATACCTGGCACCATGATGTTCCCAAGCTGGATATCCCCATGGGGCTGGAATTGACTGATAACTTCCTCATGGCAGTATCGCGTCTGACAGGCAAAGCGATTCCGGATAGCCTGGCCAAGGAGCGTGGACGCCTGGTGGATATGATGACCGACTCCCACACCTGGTTACACGGTAAGAAGTTTGCCCTCTATGGCGACCCTGACTTTACCCTGGGACTGACCAAGTTTCTGCTGGAGCTGGGTGCCGAGCCAAGCCATGTACTCTGCCAGAGCGGCGGCAAGCGCTGGGAAAAACGCATGAAGAAAATGCTGCAGGATTCAGCACCGGTCAACAATCAGACCCAGCTGTTTTCGCGTCATGATCTGTGGCACTTCCGTTCATTGATGTTCACTGAAAAACCGGACTTCATGATCGGTAACTCCTACGGCAAGTTTATCCAGCGTGACACCCTGCATAAAGGCAAGGAGTTCGAGGTGCCTCTCATCCGTATTGGCTTCCCGATCTTTGATCGCCATCACCTGCACCGTTCAACCACCATGGGCTACGAAGGTGCGATGACGATACTGACCACCCTGGTGAATGCCGTACTGGAGCGCATGGATGATGATACCCGTCTGATGGCGCAAACAGACTTTAACTATGATCTGGTGCGTTAATCAGACGATTCAGTGCAGGAGAAACCTATGGCCAACATTATCATCAGTCAGGCAGCAGACGGTGGACTGACCTTCTACATGCCGAAAAAGGATCTGGAAGTCCCGGTTGAGTCGCTGGAATTTAACCAGCCGCAAAAGTGGGGAGGTGAGCTGACACTGGCCGGTGGCCAGCGATACTACATCGATCCACTAGACAACATGCCGTCACTTCCCAAATCCCTGCGCGCCAAACGCATGGACTGAAGGCCATAGGCTTCTTGGTTAACTGTGGAGGATGTAACCATGTCAATGAAAATAGATCCGGATATCTGTACGGCCTGTGGCGACTGTGAAGTGGAATGCCCCACTGTGTCAATCAGCGCCAAGCGTGGAACCTATGTGATCAATGCCAGCAGCTGTGATGAGTGTGTTGATGAGGGTGAGCCGCGCTGTGTGGCGGTCTGCCCAGTCGACTGTATCACACTGGCGGCCTGATCCAGGCTGTCATAACTGAAACCGGCCTTAACCGGCCGGTTTCAGTATATCCATTAGCTTTCGCAAGGGGAAAAAATTCCATGACCAGTATCAGCCAAGGCGCCGCACGTCGCTTATCCCAAGCGGCACGGGTACTGTCCGAACAAGACCCGACCATTTTTGTAGTCGCTATGGGTTCCTATCTCGGCTTGCCGATTACCGAAGCCAAGCTACAGACGCTGACCGTCGAAGATATTAACCGTATTCTTAGCGGTGACGATGGCGAACTACCCGAAGACTATAGCCGTGATAGCATCAAAAATGCACTGCGATACCTTTGGGGCGAGCAGGAAGCTCAGCTCATAACACCGGAAATAGAGACGATGCCGGTGTCGATGCAGGGCTCACCCAGTATTAAGGTGGCTGTGGCGTCGAACAATGCCGAACTGCTGGATGGCCATTTTGGTTCCTGTCTGCGGTTTTTGATTTACCGCGTCAACACTGAGGGGCTCTATCTAGCCGATATACGTGATGCCAGCAGCACGCAGACGGCAGATGACCGCAACACCGCCAGAGCCGAGCTGATCGGCGACTGCCAATTGCTTTATGTACAGTCTATCGGTGGTCCGGCGGCGGCCAAAGTGGTACGTGCAGGCGTCCATCCCATTAAGTTTCCTAAGCCCGGCGCCGCTCGAGATACGCTGAATGCGTTGCAAAGCACCCTGGTCAACCCACCTCCTTGGCTAGCTAAAATTCTGGGTAAAGAAAATGTATTGCTACAACGCTTCGTCGAAGAGGCCGAAGAATGATCGCCGCCGGTGCATTACAGCAATTGGCCCAGGCCATCGAGCAAACGCCTCTGGCACTCAGGGATGATACGCAGCTGTTTAAAGCCTTTTTGCCAGATGCCAGCCTGACCTGCTGCAGCGACAACGATATACCTGGACGCGCCAAGCCGGCTTATCAGGGAACAGGGTTTGATCTGTATCTGGTGGATGCAAGCGCACACTGCGCCAGCCTGACCAATGACCTGACAATCGCCTGCGGTGTGGTTTTGGCACTTCATGACGATGACGATTAGGCCTGAATCTGACGGGGAGAACAGCATGCAGAACAGGGTATCGGCTATAGTACAGCCTGACAGCCTGCAACACTCTGGACCCGGTGTAGATTACCTGGCTAAAGGCATTGCGCGCCTGCAGCCACGCCCCCATCACACCGCACTGTTAACCTATCTCAACACTTGTTGGCCAGAAGCCAGCTTCAAACATCGATTTAGCCGCTCCGGCTGGTTCAGAAGCGGGGGTATTCGCCATCAGGATGGCACCCTGCTCAGCCAGAATATAGAAGAGTGGTTAGAGAGATCACTTCAGCAAAGCGGTGATTTCGAACAGTTGTTGATCGATATTGAGTCACTGCAGCCCCTGGTTACACGCTTTAATGGCGTCACTCACTTTTTTACCGCCAGCTACGGCCATGCCCCCGAAGCCTGCTGGCAGTTGGAAGTCGAGGAGTTACAGGAAGTGATGGACCGGCAATTGCTCAATAGTACTGCCGCTGCGCCACTGGATCTGGCAGACCTGACCGATCCGTTGCATCCAGCACGTCTGGATGGACAACCCCTGGGGTTTCCTGTTTACCGAGTAAGCTGCCTGACTAACCTGCACCTCGCACTGGAAACGGCCGTAAATACACCGTCACTACAGCGCTTTTTCAGTGAATGGAAAGAAGGGCCAGGTAGCGGACTCACTGATTTCCATCGTCACTGGTTTTTTCAGCGCCATCAAAGTCAGAACCCCTATGGCGTCCAGGAACTGCGGCTGCAACCCCAAGCCATTAAAGCCAGCACACTGAAAACACTCCCCTGGGAGCTAAGTGCCAACGCGACCGACATGGCTGCCCAGTTACGCAGCTTCGATAAGGCCGCCGGCTTTTTCGGTGCCTGGTATTTTGCCATGGTCGCCGGCAACCTGGTGCCCAAAGAACTGGCACAGCGCTTACAGGAGGACTGGATCAACGACTACCGCTACATCTCAGAGCGCCAAGCGCTGTGGATCCGTAATTGGTTACATAAGCCCTATACACTTTAGTCCCCCCCCGAGGCTGACAACCACTTGCCCAGGTTGCTCAGCCTCACCCTTACTTAATTGCTTCAAGCACTTTGTCGCCTTTAAGACATTTTGTCTGTCAGGTATGACATGCCCTCGGACATGCGCAGCATAGAAAATATAATTTATTGTTTTTATTATATAAATATCAAATCCTTTAGTGAAAACCTGCGTGGCACAGCCTTTGCAATTCTCTACAGACCTATGCTGAAAAAATCGGTTTAGCCGGATTCAGCCTCAGTAATAGACAGAGGAAGCGACTATGCAGGCAAAACAACTGGCCGCGTTACTGGATGAGCCCGCTTGCAGCCATAACAGCAAAGCAAAGAGTGGTTGCACTCCGCCAAAACCCGGTGCGTCGGACGGTGGCTGTGCCTTTGACGGCGCCCAGATCGCCTTACTCCCTATTGCTGATGTGGCGCATATCGTCCATGGCTCCATCGCCTGTGCAGGCAGTTCCTGGGATAACCGCGGCACCCGTTCCTCCGGTCCAACGCTGTATCGTATCGGTATGACCACAGATCTGACTGAGCAGGATGTGATTATGGGTCAGGGTGAAAAACGCCTGTTTCACAGTATTGCCCAGGCGCTCAGGGACTATTCTCCCGCGGCGGTATTTGTCTATAACACCTGTGTCCCCGCCTTGATCGGCGATGACTTTGAAGCCGTCTGCCGCGCCGCCAGCACGCATTTCAGCCTGCCGGTGATACCGGTGGACTCGGCTGGATTCTACGGTACCAAAAACCTGGGCAACCGTCTGGCCGGAGAGGCCATGTTTAAGTACGTCATCGGTACCGCTGAACCGGAGCCCATAGCTGCTGAGGTTCAGCGCCCTGGCATACAGGTGCATGACATCAACCTGATCGGTGAATACAACATCGCCGGTGAATTCTGGCAGGTACTGCCGTTACTCGATGAACTGGGGCTGCGCATCCTTTGTACCCTGTCCGGTGATGCTCGCTTCCACCAGGTACAGACCATGCACCGCGCCGAAGCCAATATGGTCGTCTGTGCCAAGGCATTGTTGAACGTTGCCCGCAAAATGCAGGAGCACTATGGCATTCCCTGGTTTGAAGGCAGCTTCTATGGCGTAGAAGACACCTCTGATGCCCTGCGCAGCCTGGCGCATCTGCTTCAGGACCCTGACCTCACCCTGCGCACCGAACAACTGATTGCCCGTGAAGAGGCCCGTATCCACACCCTGCTTGCCCCCTGGCGAGAGCGCTTAAAGGGTAAGCGCGTGTTGTTGTATACCGGTGGGGTGAAATCCTGGTCCATAGTTTCTGCTTTGCAAGATCTGGGTATGGAAGTGGTGGCAACCGGTACCAAAAAATCTACCGAAGAAGACAAACAACGTATCCGCGACATCATGGGTGAGGATGCCCGCATGCTTGATGATGGCAGCCCAAGGGCGCTGCTGGATACCATCCGTGACTACCGTGCCGATATGCTGATTGCCGGGGGCCGTAACATGTATACCGCGCTGAAAGCCCGAATTCCTTTTCTGGACATCAATCAGGAGCGCGAGTTCGGCTATGCCGGTTATGACGGCATGCTGGAGCTGGCTCGCCAGCTCTCCCTGACGCTGGAGTCACCTATCTGGTCATCACTGAGAACACCGGCACCCTGGCAGACCCCGGTTAAAGGAGAGCAACATGGCCAAGATCATTAAACGCCAAAAACCCCTGGCAGTGAATCCACTCAAAGTCAGCCAACCCACCGGTGCAATTCTGGCGTTTCTTGGCATACGCCATGCGTTACCCATGCTGCACGGCTCACAGGGTTGCAGTGCCTTTGCCAAGGTGTTTTTTGTGCGCCACTTTCGTGAGCCTATCCCCCTGCAAACCACCGCCATGGACCAGACAACCACGGTCATGGGCGCTGATGACAATGTCTTTCAAGGGTTACGTACGGTGATCGAAAAGCGCCAGCCCGCCCTGATCGGCATTCCGACTACCGGCTTATCGGAAACCCAGGGCAGTGATATCCAGGGCCTGGTTAAACGCTTCTACCATCAACACCCTGAATACAGCAACACACCGATCATCCCGGTTGTCACACCAGATTACAGCGGTGGGCTGGAAAGCGGTTATGCCCTTGCGGTTGAAGCGCTGATCAGTCAACTGGTAGCCGATAATCCGGGGCACGCAGGTGAGCGCCCAGAGCAGATCAATCTGTTGGTATCCTCTATGCTGACGGCAGCTGACCTGGAGTATCTGCGTGATCTGGTAGAAAGCTTTTCCCTGCAGCCAGCCATCCTGCCCGATGTCGGTGATGCCCTGGATGGTCATCTGACCGAAGATGACTTTACGCCCCTAACCGTGGGCGGCACCCCGGTAGAAGCCTTTACCACCCTGGGGCAAGCCCGTGCCACCCTGGTTATAGGCCGCTCCCTGCATAAAGCTGCCGATCTGTTACACCAGCGCACCGGTGTTGAGGATTACCGCTTCGACAGTCTGATGGGACTAGACACCATGGATGCACTGGTGGAGACCCTGCGCCAACTCAGTGGACAAGCCGTCTCCGTAAGGCTGGAGCGTGAACGTAGCCAACTGCAAGACAGCCTGCTGGATACCCACTTTATGCTGGGCTTTGCTCGTTATGCCATTGCGGCCGATCCAGATCTACTCTATTCACTCAGCCAATTAATAATCAGTACTGGCGGGGAGGTTGTCGCGGCCGTCAGCCCGCATCACGCCGCACTGCTAGCCGATGTGCCAGTCAACGAGGTGTTTATCGGCGATTTGGAAGATCTGGAACAAACGGCCCGTAGCCATCAGGCACAACTGCTGATCAGTAACGCCCATGCGGCCGAGACAGCGGCCAGGCTGCACATTCCGTTAGTGCGAGCTGGCTGGCCGATCTATGACCGATTGGGTGCACAGCACCAGCTCTGGATCGGCTATCGCGGTACACGCAACACCCTGACGCTACTGGCTAATCAATTGCTGGAACAGGAGCATCAGCATGCCATCAAGCCCCACGTGTCCATCTATGCCACCCAAACCGCTTATGCCTATCAACCTATGACAGGGGAGGCTGACAATGCGTCACTTGAAGCTGATTAATCCAGCCAGATCCGACACCAGCCGATTGCAAATTGCGTTTGCCAGCAGTGATCGCTGCCAGGTTAACCAGCATTTCGGTGCGGCAGAAGCCTTTGTCATCTACAGCCTTAGCGCGGCGGATTATCGGGTGGCTGAAATCGCTGAATTTTCCGGCAATGACACCCTGAAAGACCAACAGGAAGGCAAGCTCGAAGCCAAGGTCAGACTGCTGCAAGGCTGTGCCGCAGTGTACTGTAATGCCGTAGGCGCCTCGGCGATTCGCCAACTGCTGGCCGCTGGTGTGCAGCCATTGAAAGTAGAGCAGGGTGAGCTGATCGAAGACCTGCTTAAACAGCTGATCGACGCCTGGCAGCAGTCTCCGCCCATCTGGCTGACTCGGGCGCTTCGTCAACAACATAACACCCTACCGGCCGATGAGCGCTTCTCAGCCATGCTCGCTGAAGGTTGGCAGGAGGATTGGCCATCATGCTGACAACGCAAGGAAAAATTGTACGCTCAGCAGACGGTCTGCTGGCGATGCAAGCTGATTGCCTGGAATCCTGCAAGACGTGCGGAGTCAACAAAATCTGTTCCGGTAGCCGACGTACCCAGCTGTTGAGCTTACCTGCAGCTCAACAAACCTGGAAAGAGGGGCAGCGAGTCCGTGCTGATGTTGAAGAAGGTGAACTGCTGCGCATAGCCCTGCTGGTCTACAGTCTGCCCTGTGTCACCATGCTGATCACGGCGCTGCTGGCATCCCCCTGGGGCAACCTGGCCACTGCTATCGGCTGCCTGACCGGCCTGGCAGGCGGCCTATTCATTAGCAGCCAGCTTGCTGTACGCAAACCGCCTCAGGTCCATCTTTTCCATGCAGATCAGGATACCCAACCCTTAGCTTACAACCCCCAACTTCTGGAGAAAGATTATGAGCCTCTGCGCTGAAGCAACCTTGCCCGACCACCCATTTATTGCCGAGATGATCCGTCAGACCCGAGCCTTTGACAGCTATGGCGTCAATGCGCAGCTCAATACCACTGAGTTGCTACAACCCTATATTGTCACCAAGGCACAGCGGCGTGAGATTCCCATCATCGGCGATCCGGATGAGGAGATTCTGGCCCGTCTGAAAGCTTATTACAGTGCCATCGCCATGCGTATTGAAGCCGGCTGCGGCATGATGGCGACCCCGCTGTTCAGCCTGTCACATGAAGGATTCGGTCGCGTCATCATCAGTGTGGGCAAACTGCTGGTGCTGGATCGCTCCCTGCGCGATGTACACCGCTTCGGATTTGAATCCATGGAAAGTCTGTGTGAGCAAGCTGAAACCCTGGTTGACAAAGCTCTGGAGCTGGTCCGAGCACATCCTGATGCTGCCACAGCCTGACCCTGGTAAATAAGGACGCCTGACAATGAATGAAAATGAGATAAAGACACTGGAAAAACAACTGCGCCGTGCACGTCGCATAGCCGGTGAACAGGCCATGGAGCTGCATGACCTGGTAGAGGATGGTCTGCCAGCGGCCTATGACAAGCTACCGGCACTCTCAGCCTCAACCTATGCCGCCTGTGAGGAGTGGGATAAAGCCCGACAAGCTTTGGAACAAGCTCAGCAGACAGAGGAGAGCAGGGTATGAATCCGATCACCGGCTTAACCCGGGGTGGCAGCACCTGGACACCTGAATTTGTTGTTCACCTAAATGAGGAAACCTGCATCGGCTGTGGGCGCTGCTACAAAGTCTGTCCTCGCGATGTTTTCACTCTGGAGGAACGTGAACCCGATGATGATGACGATATGGATGATGTGGTCAGTATCATGGTGATTGCCAACGCCGCTGACTGTATCGGCTGTGGCTCCTGCGCCCGGGTATGCCCGAAAAAATGCCACACCCATGAAGCCAGAGGTCTGGACTAGGTATAACACTGAATTAAGCGTGGTTTGCGGCCTCTACTGAAACTGGTAAGCTGCGCTGATTAGCCATCATTTCAGGAGCCTTAAATCCATGCTATCCAGCGTTGTAATCGAACCTAAAAAGCCAGCCGATAGCTGTGTCATCTGGCTACATGGCCTGGGAGCCAATGGTCATGACTTTGAACCTATCGTACCGGAGCTAGGGCTGCCTGACAGCCTGGCTACGCGGTTTATCTTTCCACATGCGCCAGAAATGCCAGTGACCATTAATGGCGGGATGGTGATGCCGGCCTGGTACGATATTCTGGAAATGAATATTGACCGCAAGGTCGACAGCGAACAACTGATCAAATCAGCCCAGGCCGTCACTCAACTGATTGAACAACAAATAGCCGCAGGCATAGCGCCAGAGCGCATTCTGCTAGCCGGTTTCTCGCAGGGAGGTGCTGTCGCCTACCACGCAGCCCTAACCTTCCCACACCAGCTTGCCGGGCTGCTGGCATTATCGACCTATTTTGCCACCGCCGAGCAGGTTCAGCATCGCCCCACCAACCAGGCCCTGCCTATCCTGATAATGCATGGCAGGCATGATGATATTGTTCCCGAAACGCTGGGCCAGAAAGCCCGTGACCTGCTGAGTGAAGCAGGATACCCGGTAGCCTATACCAGCTACCCTATGCAACATGCTGTTTGCCTGGAGCAAATTCGAGAAATAGGCCATTGGTTAGCTGAACGCCTGAAATCAGTCTAGACTGATCTGAAAGGGTGCACCGCAGGAACGACGGATAGGCTTGCGAGACATTTCAAACCTTTTGATTGATCCCTGATCCCAAGGAGGTGTCCGCCGTGAAAATTTTGAAGCTTGCTTGCTTGATTCAACTGCTGCTTTTCAGTGTAGCTTTATCAGCTGAAGAGTCCTTCCCGGCGCGCCCTTTGACCCTGCTAATCGGATTTGAACAGGGTGGATCCATGTCCACTCAGGGCAGCGTACTGGCTGAGGTGTTATCAGAACAACTCGGGCAACCTGTCAACATACAGTACCGACCAGGCATCGGTGGCGGGGCGGCTGCCGCGATGCTGGCGACAAGCCACGAGCAAGGTTACATGCTGCTGTTTACACCTTCCATGCCTTTTACCAACTATCCGCTAGAGATGCGTGCTTCATACGACTTAAACGATTTTGCATATATCGGCGCTTTTTCGAAAGATCAGCAGGCGTTGGTTACACGTCAGAGCAGCCCCTTCAGCAACTGGAGTGAATTCCTTGAGTATGCTCGTCAAGAAGGAGAAATCACCTTTGCTTCACAAACCCTGACCGATAGAAGAATCATGAACCATATTGCCAGACAGGAGGGATTTATTGCCCGAATAATACCTGTTACAGGAGGCAGCGCCATGGCCACCTTAGTAATGGCGGGTGATGTGGATATTGGCTTTAGTGGCGGCAGTCACTCTAAGTTCGTTGATGCGGGTAACATGCAACTCTTAGCTGGATTAGGAAACAGTCGGCTAAAACACTACGCCACTGTGCCTACGCTGAAAGAGCTAGGCTATGATTTACAGATGTCTTCAGTTCGTATGCTGGTTGTACCTGCCACAACACCACCATCTCAGCAGCAGATCCTGATTTCAGCGCTGCATAATGCGATTAGTGACCCGCGATTTATCTACGTGACTGAAGAGATTATTCATCAGCCCGTTCGTTATATGAGTGCAGAATCTCTCACGCAGTTTCTTCAACAGCAGCAAGCCTATTATCTTAGATTAACAGAACTAGAACCGTAACGTGACGCCGCATACCATTTCTGCCTATAATAAAACCTCAAAATATAAGCTAAAACAACGTGGAAAGTCGGGTTATGCGGATCTTGGGTAGTATATGACGGCAGTCAAACCATGGGCACTTACCTTCACAACCCGGATATCTCTGATTTTTGGTTTTCTCGGCCTGATGGCTCTGCTGGCAGCGAGTCTCTATTCTGCAAAATCAAGCGAAGTCCAGCTTCAGACTGAAATCAGCAATACACTTGAGCAACGTCACCGAACAGTTCAAAGCCTGATTGAAAACCGTCTTGATCTATTGAATGCCTATCTTGATGTAGCGTCTTTCAACCGCGTTTTTACATCACTGCTTACCGAGGACCCTGGTTTTGACTCAGTCACAGAGGACATGATTCTATTATTTCAGGATTCTGACCGTGGTGCCCTTCTGGATCTTTTTTTTCTGCTCAGCCCTGATGGCCAATTGCTTTTTGATGCCGGCATGCCACTCTACAGTGCAGATAAAATTATCGCTGAAATGGACTCACCTATTCTCTACACCTCAGAATGGAAGCCAGTAGGTTCGAATAACCTGTCTATTATCCGGTCTGTTCCCATATTTGACCCTTCAACCATCCAACTGCGTGGCTATATGGTCACAGGACTGGCAATAGGGCAGAACCGCTATTTTATTCAAGAGCTACTGAACATGGCTGACCTGGATGAAATCAGCATTCATGACAGTCAGAATAACACATTAATCCGCGCCAGCCGTCTCAACCGTCTTGATGAAAGCAGCTATTTAAACCCTATTGATCAGAACGAAATCACCGCCCATTGGCAAAGCCAGCCATTAATAATTGCCGGAGAAGCGACCCGCTTTTCGATTTCTCTGGCCCTAGCCTCTGAACGATTCACCCATCGGACCGAGCACTTCACCCGTTCATTTGTGTTGTTCGCCATAGGCTTCATTGTTCTTTTGGTCATCGCTGGCTGGCTCCTGCATATTAGTCATAACCGCGCTATCTCCCGGTTGCTCGAATTCATCAATGCCACCCAGAGGGGAATCAGAGGGAGTATTTTTCAAACCACCGGTATTGCAGAGTACAACCAGGTTGGCAATGCCATGCAATCAATGGTCAACGACCTGAATATTGCGGCGACTGTATTTGAATCTGGTGAAGGCATACTGGTTACTGATCACAACCGAATCATTCTCAAAGTCAACCAGGCGTTTACGCGCATAACGGGTTTTACGCCAGACGAAGTCACTGGCAAGAGCCTGAGCTGTATTAAAATCAAAGATGAAAACACAAGCTTTGATTTGATCAACGAAGCCTTGGAAAAGCACGGTGTATGGCAAGATGAAGTCTGGAGCCAGCGCAAGGGTGGCCTTGGTTTCCTGCAGTGGACCAGTATTTCGGCTGTTATCAACGATTATGACGGCTCCATCATCAACTATGTTGTCACCCTACTGGATGTAACCGACCGCAAGGAAGCTGAAATCCGTATACGGCAACTGGCTTTTTATGATCAGTTGACACTTCTGCCAAACAGGCAGTTGCTGATGGATCGTCTGGAGCATGCTCTGGAAAACAGCCACCGCCACAAGAGCATCGGCGGTATTCTATACCTCGACCTGGATGACTTTAAAACCCTGAATGATACGCGGGGCCATCACACCGGTGATCTGCTGCTGAAGCAGGTTGCCGAACGCTTATCTGCCGGTGTACGCCGAGCCGATACTGTGGCACGCCTCGGGGGTGACGAGTTTATTATTCTACTGGAAGAGCTGGGAGAGGAGATGGATCAGGCATCTGTGATGATCGATCATTTGTGCCAGAAACTATTACACTCCCTTTGCCAACCCTACCACTTCGAAAACCTCGAACACTTCAGTACCCTGAGCATTGGTGTCACCTTGTTTCGTGGCAAGGAAGAGAGTATTGACGAATTGTTAAAACAGGCGGATCTGGCCATGTACCAGGCCAAGGCTGCAGGACGCAACACCTTTCGTTTCTTCGATCCTGCCATGCAGATCCGTGTTACTGAGCATGCCACCTTGGCCAGGGATATACGTCAGGGCATTCAGCAGCAGGCTTTTTTCCTGGTGTATCAGCCACAGATCAGTCATCAAGGACAGGTATCCGGTGCTGAAATACTGCTACGCTGGCAACACCCGGAAAGAGGTATCGTCTCTCCCGTGGAGTTCATCCCAATAGCCGAAGAAACCGGCCTGATCCTGCCAATCGGGCAATGGGTGTTAGAGCAAGCCTGCAAGCAGCTGACAATCTGGGAAAAAGATCCTAGATGGCGCCACCTGGAGCTGGCCGTTAACATCAGTCCCAAACAGTTTCAGCAAACCAATTTTGTTAATCAGGTACTCAGCATTATTGAAAAGACTCAGTGCAATCCACACAGATTGAAGCTAGAAATCACTGAAAGTATGTTGCTTGAAGATATTGATGACACCATCACAAAGATGGACCTGCTGAAAGCCAGGGGTATCAGCTTTTCACTGGATGACTTTGGTACCGGGTATTCATCGCTGTCCTATCTGAAGCGTCTGCCTCTGGATCAGTTAAAGATCGACAAGTCGTTCGTCAGTGACATGCTGCATGATCAGCACCATGCTGACATAGCCAAAACCATTGTCTCCCTCGCCCGTAGCCTTGACCTGGCCGTTATTGCAGAAGGGGTGGAAACGGAAGAGCAAAGATCCATGCTGGAAGGCTTTGGTTGCTTCTCATATCAGGGATACCTGTTCAGCCACCCCTTAACTCTGGAAGCCTTTACCCGGCAGTTTTTATGATTAACATTGTCCTTTACCAACCTGAAATACCTCCCAACACAGGCAACGTAATACGATTGGCAGCTAACACAGGTTGCCATCTGCACCTTATCGAACCGCTAGGTTTTTCCATGGAAGAGAAGTCCCTACGTCGAGCAGGACTGGATTATCACGAATACGCTCAAGTGAAGGTCTGGCCAGACTTTGAAACCTTTTTGCAGCAAGCAACCCCGTCGCGCCTGTTTGCTTTGTCCACCAAGGGGAAGCAGCGCTACACCCAAGCCATATTTGAGCCGGGTGATTATCTGCTATTTGGCCCGGAAACCCGCGGCTTACCAGCTGAACTGTTGGAAATCTTAGCTCCAGACCATATTCTACGGCTCCCAATGCACCTCAATAGCCGCAGTCTTAACCTATCCAACAGTGTCGCTGTACTGGTATATGAAGCCTTACGGCAACAAGATTTTAAGGGATTAGCGTAGCTCAACTATGCCATTTATGACAATAGCATCTGGCACACATGGCATAAATGGCAGATAAACAGCTCATTGATGCCTGTATTCACCTACATCAATGCTATCATCTACTTTAAAGAAACAATAATATTCCTTATATATCAATTAATTGATTCAAAAAAAGCAACACAGAATAAAACTGGCACTCATTTTGCTCTACTCAAGTTAAATGCAAATACCTTGCACTTCAGGAGTAATTTATGAGCCATGCATCTGATGAAGCCTATGAAACTTTAGGGCTGATACCTTCTATTTTGTTGATCGTTGCTGCATTTCTGGTAGCCATTTTACCTTTAGCCTTTCAGATAGGCGTACTGGTCGTTTAACTCACCGTTTATTTAGCTGCAGTTGCAGGCACTTCATCCGGCCAAGCAAGCACCGATCTCACCCATCCCAAGTTATGCAGCAGCCTACTCAGTCACCTGAGTGGGCTTTTTTTATGTACAGGATGTACGGTATGCCGCGGGTGCATGGATGCACAGGAGCGGCGCATGTACAGGATGTACGGTATACCCAAAACACTCGCCCCGCTCGCGGGGCAGGCCCTGCCGCGGGTGCATGGATGCGTAAGAAAAATTAATACAAAAGGACCAACATCACCTCAGACTGAAATCTGATGACGAATAAAAAAGGGGGATAAAAATAATATCAGGGAGGGTATATCAACATTGGTGCAGATGGGGAGACTCGAACTCCCACGCCCGTGAAGGCACTAGCACCTGAAGCTAGCGTGTCTACCAATTCCACCACATCTGCAAATTCACTTTTAACTCACTACACCACCATAGATGGTGCAGATGGGGAGACTCGAACTCCCACGCCCGTGAAGGCACTAGCACCTGAAGCTAGCGTGTCTACCAATTCCACCACATCTGCGTCAAAAGTGGGGCGCATTATATCCAGCCCTTGGAGGCTTGTGAAGCCCCCTGGGTGAATAAAACTCAATCAATTGTTTAGGCAGCCAGCCATTTCTATAGCTAAAGCTCGCAAATAGTCGACATAGGCAGTTTTAGACGGAGCGATATCACGCGCCAACGGATCCAACACGCCCTGACCAACAGGGATACCGCGAGTAATCGATTCGACTACAGCGCTGGTAAACTGGGGTTCACTGAAGACACAGCTGGCCTTGTCATCCTGCAACTGCTGACGAATCTCAGCAAGATGGCGTGCACCCGGCTGCCTGGCGGGATCTACGGTAAAGTAGCCCAACTGATTCAAGCCATAGTGTCCAACAAAATGTCCGTAAGCATCATGAAAAACAAAAAAGCCTTTATCTTGAACCGGTTCGAACAGGGTTGTTAGCTCAGCATCCAGTTGTTCAATAGATAACTTGAACTCATCCAGATTGTCACGAAAGGCAACTTCATGCTCCGGCATGATGCTGACTAGCGCTTCGGTCATTTTCACCGCAATTTCAGCAGCATTATGTGGGTCTAACCAGATATGCGTATCATGGTTGTGCTCATCATGTGCATCACCATTATCGTGCTCTTCGTGGTCATGGTCATGGTCATGGTCATGGTCATGGTCATGGTCATGGTCATGGTCATGGTCATGGTCGTGGTCATGGTCGTGGTCGTGGTCGTGGTCGTGGTCGTGGTCGTGGTCGTGGTCGTGGTCGTGGTCGTGGTCGTCATCCTGATCATCGTCATGATCGGTGTAAAGTTCTACAACCCGAGCATTCGTACGCTGCAGAGGTCTGACCATGAACTGCTCCATCTCCGGCCCTACCCAGAAAATAACCTCAGCATCCGTTAGCATCTGCATATCAGATGGGCGCAGCGAGAAAGTATGTGGAGATGCATTGTCTGGCAGTAGCTGAGATGGCTCAAGCACACCATCAGTGACAGCCTTGGCTATCAGATGCAGAGGTTTTAGGGTACTAACAACCTGCTGCGCACTCAATTGCGTAGAAAAAAAGAGTGCGACGGCAAGTGGCAAACTACGGACTAACGTATTTAATTTTGGCATGATAGGTCCTGATCCCGTTTACTAACTGTTTAGGTTATAATATAACAAATAACCTCGGAACGCATCTGTCATGCCTGATAAGAATACAGCCTTTGTCTGTGCTAATGACCATCAGCACTGTATTGATGAAGCCATGTCATCCGCTAAAGCACTTTGCCGTGAGCAACAACTACGCCTGACGCCAGTCAGAGAACTGGTGCTGCGGTTAATCTGGCAAAACCATAAACCCCTGGGCGCTTATGATCTGCTACCCGCACTGGCTGACGCTGGTTTTAACTCAGCGCCCCCCACTGTTTATCGGGCATTGGAGTTTCTGCAAGAACAAGGCCTGGTGCATCGACTGGCTTCACTCAATGCTTATATGGGTTGTTCTCATCCTGGAAAACAACATTCCGGATGCTTCTTCATCTGCGAGCGCTGCCATCAGGCTCGTGAAGTCGATGCAACACCACTCCAGGCGGCGCTGAAGCAACAATCACAGAGCCTGGGCTTTTCCATTACCCGTGAAACTATTGAAGTACTGGGTATCTGTCCAGAATGCCAACAAGGAAGCCCTCAACCGCATGTCTAATCATGATCGCGATCTTGTGCGCCTAGAAGACATTTCTGTACGTTTTGCCCGGGAGGATGTGCTCAGTCATGTTTCCCTGACGCTACACGATGACTGCATCACCACCCTCATCGGCCCTAACGGAGCAGGCAAGACGACTCTAGTGCGTGTTGTGCTGGGATTAATCTCACCCAGCCAGGGTAGTTTATGGCGCACACCGGGGCTGAGAGTCGGGTATATGCCACAGAAGCTGCACATCGATCGAACCATGCCTCTCACAGTGAGGCGTTTTCTGAATATCGGCCTCAAACCTGATTCTGCCACTTTGGATATGACCCTGGACCAGGTCGGCGCACGACACCTGTTACAGCATTCATTTCACGATCTGTCCGGTGGAGAAACCCAACGCGTCATGCTAGCCAGAGCACTACTGCGCAATCCGCGTCTATTGGTCCTGGATGAGCCAGTGCAGGGTGTAGATGTTAACGGTCAAACGGAACTCTACCAGTTGATCAGTGCCATCCGGGAACAGCGCAAGTGCGGCATTCTGATGATCTCACACGACCTGCACCTGGTTATGTCGGCAACAGACCATGTGGTCTGCCTTAATCGTCACGTCTGCTGTTCCGGCCACCCGGAGCGGGTAAGCAATGATCCGACCTTTATTGAACTGTTTGGACGCAGCCAGGCGCAGGCTTTTGCTCTGTACAACCACCATCATGACCACCGCCATGACCGTCTGGATGCTGAACCCGAACTGCTAAAACCCACCACACCACCGGAGTCAAGCGATGCCTGAGTTTATTCTGATTGCCCTGGCGGGTGGTTTAGGCGTTGCGGCAATCACCGGACCTTTGGGCGCCTTCGTGGTCTGGCGGCGTATGGCTTACTTTGGTGACACCCTGGCCCATTCTGCCCTAATGGGTGTGGCCATGGGCTTTTTGTTCAGCATCAACCTGAATTTGGCGGTGATGGTTTGCTGCGTATTGCTGGCGGTTTTACTGGTAGCGATGCAAAAGCAACATCTGGTCGCCACTGACACGCTACTGGGTATCATGGCGCACAGCACTCTGTCGATTGGCCTGGTCGCTGTATCCTTACTGGACCATATCCGTATCGATCTGATGCAATATTTGTTTGGTGATCTGTTGGCGATTGCACCGTCTGATCTGCTGTGGGTTTATGGAGGAGGGCTATTGGTATTGTTTACTCTCTGGCGCCTGTGGCATCCACTCCTGGCGATTACCATCAATGAAGAGATGGCACGCGTCGAAGGGGTGAATGTTACTGCCACACGGCTAGCTCTGATGCTGATGATTGCACTGGTCATTGCCGTGGCCATGAAACTGGTTGGTATTTTGCTGATCACCTCACTACTGATCATCCCAGCGGCCGCGGCACGTCGCTTATCCAGCACGCCCGAACAGATGGCCTGCATAGCCTCGCTGCTAGGCATGGTCGCGGTAACTGGTGGCATCTGGGCTTCCTGGGTGTTTGACACACCAGCTGGCCCCTCGGTCGTGGTCACAGCTTTGGTAATTTTTCTGCTGCTCTACAGCCTGCCATTAAAGCGAGCCAGCCGCTGATGGCTTTTCATTACTGGCCAGATAGCGCCATCCACCGTCGCGTTTGGCAACTTGCCTGGCCAATGATGTTATCCAATATTACCGTGCCGTTACTAGGGTTAGTAGATACGGCGGTGATGGGTCATTTACCCGAGCCTCGCTACCTGGCTGCCATCGCCATAGGTGGAATGCTGTTTACCGTGGTTTACTGGAGTTTTGGCTTTTTACGTATGGGCACCACAGGACTCGTTGCGCAGGCCTTTGGGCGTGAGGACGGTAATGCCATTCGTAATTATCTTGCTCAATCCTTGCTGATCGCCTTTTTGTTAGGGTCGATTATATTTCTGTTACGCAACCCAATTACCGAACTCGCACTGGCACTGTCCGGCGCAACAGAAGCCGTAGTCACTGAAGCCCGTCACTATGCGCTTATCCGAGCCTGGGGCGCGCCCGCCGTACTCTGTAATTTTGTTCTACTGGGCTGGTTTGTCGGCAATCAGAACACCCGCATTCCGCTGTTACTCATGACCCTGACCAATCTGCTGAATATTGTTCTCAACCTGCTATTTGTATTTGGCTTGGGCATGCGCGCCGATGGCGTCGCACTGGGTACCGTGCTGGCAGAATACGCCAGCCTGGGGCTCGGGTTGTGGTTATGCCGTGGCCTGCTGATAAATACCGGCGGTCAGTTTGTTGCTCGACAATTACTGCGCTGGCGTGATTATGCCGCACTGTTTCACGTGAATCGTTACCTGTTTGTCCGCACCCTGTTGCTGCTGTTCTGCTTTGCTTTTTTTACAGCACAGGGTGCGCGTTTAGGCACGGATATCGTCGCAGCTAACGCGGTGCTACTAAATTTTCTGGTGCTTATATCCAATGCACTGGATGGCTTTGCACATGCGACGGAAGCTTTGGCAGGCAGAGCTCTGGGACGTCGTAAATCGAAAGATTTTTATCAACTGATTAGCGCAGCGACCCTCTGGTCATTGATATCAGCACTGGGGATGACTTTGTTTTTCTGGCTAGCCGGTGATTTTGTGATCTCATTACTCACCAGTATCGACAGCGTAAGAGAGCAGGCTGGCATTTACCTGCCCTGGTTGATCGCTATGCCACTGATAGCGGTTTGGAGTTACCTGCTCGATGGTGTTTTTATCGGTACCACTCAGGTAAAGGCGATGCAGAATACCATGCTGCTTTCGGTATTACTGGTCTTTCTGCCACTCTGGTGGCTTACCCAACCCTTAGCCAATCATGGCCTATGGATGGCTATGTGCGGTCTGTTTCTGGCCAGAGGCCTCAGCGGTGGATGGGTCTATGTGCAACTGACCCGTTATAACCGCTGGGGACTGGCGTAGTGGCAATCAGTCAGCGCTTTTACCTGGATTAAGGAATAACCTGATCGGCTCAGCTTTAACCGGCTCAGAGGCCTTGGCTTTAGCGCTGAGCCGGTCTTCTGGCTTGTCCTTGTGTACCCGTGTATCGATTTCCTGTGGCTCGGGTCGTCCATCCAGACGCAAGGAATCACTGAAACCGCAGGCGATACACTCGCGGTACTCACGCTCCTCATCCCGATGCATACGCACCGCATCCATCTTGCCGCACCGGGGACAGACAGCCCCGGCGATAAAACGTTTGGTTACCGACATACAGACCTCATGCTTTGGGTGTTATGCCATTGTGTCGCAGTAAAGCCTCGACACTGGGTTCACGTCCACGAAACGCCACAAATAGATTCATAGGCTCGTCCGAACCGCCTTTTTCCAGTATATGGGTACGGAAATCCTGTCCCGCGGCTTCGCTGAAAATACCTTCTTCTTCAAAACGGGAAAAGGCGTCAGCTGATAGCACTTCGGCCCATTTATAGCTGTAATAGCCCGCGGCATAGCCACCCGCAAAGATATGACTGAAACTATGCTGAAAGCGATTTTCAGGTGGAGGCGTCAGCACAGCGACTTGCTCACGCACCTGGTCTAATATGGCTTGAATAACCGTTTTACCCGGCTGGTATTCATGATGCAAACGGAAGTCGAACAAAGAAAACTCCAACTGGCGCACCATCATCATACCGGCTTGAAAATGCTTTGCCGCCAGCATTTTCTCTAACAGATCACCCGGAAGGGATTCACCGGTTTCATAATGCCCGGACATGAGCGCCAGACCTTCCGGTTCCCAGCACCAGTTTTCCAAAAACTGACTTGGCAGCTCGACGGCATCCCAGGCAACACCGTTGATGCCACTGACCTCGGCATAATCGATCTGCGTGAGCATATGATGCAGCCCATGCCCAAATTCATGGAACAGCGTGGTTACTTCATCGTGCGTCAACAGCGCCGGCTTCCCACCAACGGGGGGGTTAAAATTACACACCAGATAAGCCACTGGCAGTTGAACCTGACCATCGGCACAACGACGACGATCCCGGCAATCCGCCATCCAGGCACCACCGCGCTTATTGCTACGGGCAAAGGGATCCAGGTAGCAATAGGCTAAGGTTTTGCCATCACGGGATAAGCGCAAGAAACGCACATCTGGATGCCATGTATCGACGTTATCCTGCTCTTCTATGTGAATGTCGAACAAACGCGCTGCAACCGCAAACAAACCATCCAATACTTTGGGCAAGGGAAAATAGGGGCGTAACATCTGCTGAGAAAGCTGATAGCGTGACTGCTTAAGCTTTTCGGCATAATAAGCCACATCCCAGGGGTTGAGGCTTTCTACGCCATTTTGTTCGGCCGCAAAGGCTGTCAGCTCAGCCAGGTCCTGCTCAGCGACATGGCGGCTTTTAGTAGCAAGGTCTTCCAGAAAACCAATCACTTGATCGGGTGTATCAGCCATTTTCGTGGCCAGTGAGTAATCGGCATAGCTGTCATAACCAAGCAGCTGAGCCAACTCATGACGCAACACCAATATCTCTTCCATTACTGCCGAATTATCCCAACGACCGGCATTTGGACCTTGATCAGAGGCTCGGGTGGAATAGGCACGATAGAACTGCTCACGCACAGACGCCTGATCAGCATAGGTTATCACCGCATAGTAGGAAGGGAAGTCCAGCGTGATAACCCAGCCCTGCAAATCGCGACTGTGTGCAGCGCTGGCCGCCGCTTCAATGGCGTCCTCCGGCAAGCCTTGCAGCTCAGCCACATCAGTTGTGTGAAAGTACCAACCCTGGGTCGCATCCAACACGTTTTCGGAAAATTTATTGGTCAATTCAGATAAGCGCTGTTGAATTTCGGCATAGCGCTGCTGCTGATCGGGTGGCAACGCAATGCCGGATAAACGAAAATCCCGAAGGGTATTATCGATAACCTTTTTCTGTGCCGCGTCCAGACCAGCATAGTGTTCACTGGCAGCAAAGCGCTCATAAGCCTGAAACAAGCCTTTGTGCTGACCCATTTCAGTCCAGTAGGCAGACAGCTTGGGCAGGCAACGGTTGTAGACTTCACGCAGCTCATCAGAGTTCATCACACCGTTCAGATGGGAAGCGATGGACCAGGCATAGGAGAGTCGATCCGATCCTTCTTCCAGGGTCGCTACCAGTGACTGCCAGTCATGAGTCTGCTGTGCGGCTGTCAGAGCCGCCACATCCGCACGGTTTTGCGCCAGAATTGCATCGATAGCCGGTTCAATATGCGCCACCTCGATGTTACTGAATGGGGGTAGCTGAGTGGGTTGGAGCAAAGGGTTGTGCATATTTGGGCCTCTTCAAGGTTATTCTCGACAGACACTAAGCGCCTGACTGAACCGCTGTCGCTGATCTGTTATACAATGGGGAAGTGTACGTCACTTTTCAACCGATCCGGAGTTTTATCCATGCATATACGTGAGTATCAGGGCAAACGACCGCAATTGGGCAAGGCCGTTTTTATCGACCCAAGCGCCGTAGTACTGGGTGATGTGGAAATCGGCGATGACTCTTCAGTCTGGCCACTGACGGTAATACGAGGTGATATGAATCATATACGTATTGGGCGCTGTAGCAGCATTCAAGATGGTTCTGTGTTGCATATCACCCATGCTGGCCCCTTCAACCCTGACGGTTATCCGTTGATCGTGGGGGACGAGGTTACCGTGGGGCATCAGGTCACCTTACATGGTTGTTGTATCGGTAATCGCGTGCTGGTCGGCATGGGTAGCCTGATAATGGATGGTGCGGTAGTTGAGGATGAGGTGGTCATCGGGGCGGGCAGTTTGGTGCCACCCGGAAAAACACTGCAAAGCGGTTATCTCTATGTCGGCCGACCGGTAAAACAGGTACGCCCACTAACTGATAAAGAGCGTAACTTCTTCAGCTACAGTGCAGACAACTATCGAAAGCTAAAAGACACCCATATGCAAGAGTCCTGGAGCAAGTAAGTGCTCACAAGCCAAGCAACAACCAGATAAGTGGCAGGAACAGGGCCGTAAATAATCCAGTCAGCCCCATTCCCAGTGATGCAAAGGCACCAGCGGTGGGGCTGATTTCAAAAGCTCGAACTGTGCCGATTGCATGACCGTTGATACCCAGGGCAAAGCCTATCACCCGATGATCTTCAATCTTTAGCCAGTTGCTGATCAGATTAACCCAGAGGGTAGCCATAACGCCGGTTATCAATAAGGCGCCCATCAGAATAGGAATGGAACCACCCATTTGTTCAGTAATACCCATGGCAATCGGTGCGGTTACAGACTTAGGGGCTAAAGAGGCCAATACCTCAGGTGAAGCACCCGCCAGCCAACCCAGCAGCAGTGCATAGAGTGCCGCCAGCGTAGCCGCCGGAGGCAAAGTAAACAGTATCGGCTTCCATAGTGCGCGGATATGGTGGATCTGCTGAAATAAAGGCACACCAAGAGCAACCGTGGCAGGACCCAACAACAGCACAAGCCAGCCAGCACCAGCTTGATAAACGCGATAATCGATCTGCAATACCACCAGCATCAACACCACAAACA
Organism: Nitrincola sp.; assembly: GCF_048264025.1. Lineage (NCBI taxonomy): Bacteria > Pseudomonadati > Pseudomonadota > Gammaproteobacteria > Oceanospirillales > Oceanospirillaceae > Nitrincola > Nitrincola sp. Next base: position 74,155 of record NZ_JBLXDN010000010.1, on the reverse strand, counting down.
GCGCCGCAAGCAGTATGCCGGGGCACCAGGTCGGCCGTCCCATCTTCTGAAACAGCCAGTTTCCGGCAAAAAAAGCGCTCAGCGTTATGGCAATAGCCGCTATGGGTGTTGCGGTTAAATGATCCCGTAACATTACCAACCCATGCATAAATTCAGGCATCATCGGTCTCCGGTCTCTTTGTCGCCGGCATTAACCGAGACATCAACCACAGGGTGGTCAAGACACTCAGCATTGTCCCCACCACCAGTGCCAGTAGGGCGGCTAGCCAGTACTGAGCATAATCACCCACGACAAAAAACACCCCCACCACACCCGGCATAATTAGCATTGCCAAGAGCGCAATCAGCGGCTGACTCACAGCAGCCAGGTCATTCTGCATTCGACCACGCATCAGCAGCCATAGAGTAACCATAAGCATCCCGATAACACCCGGTGACACAGGCAACTCTAAGCTGGTTACTATCACATCGCCCAACAGCAAGAACAATAAAAGGATTAAAAAACCTTTAATGACAGTCATTTATCAAACCATTCTTTTTCAGGGCTTGGCCTTGGCGATTTCTCGCAGACGTTTAACCACCAAGGCGTTAATACTGCGTTGCGTGAAGTGGCCATCGGTTTTCAGTTGCCCCGCTTTACGCCCCATGAGCAATTCCAGACATTGATCAACATGACTAACGGCATGTATAGAAAAATCACCCGCATTGACGGCTTCAACGACATCTTTTTTCAGCATCAGGTTGCGCACATTGGCACGTGGGATAATAACGCCCTGACTGCCAGTCAGTCCGCGCATGTTACAAAGCTGGAAGAAACCCTCGATTTTCTCATTAACCCCGCCAATCGCCTGTACTTCACCATACTGGTTAATTGAACCGGTCGTGGCGAAGTGTTGATAGATCGGGATTCTTGTCAGCGCTGAAATCAAAGTGCATATTTCAGCCAATGACGCACTGTCACCATCGATATAGCCGTAAGACTGCTCCATGGCAATACTGGCGGACAAGGTCATGGGGAAATCATGCGCATATTGGTGACCCAGATAGCCAGACAGGATCAACACGCCTTTGGAGTGGATCGGCTGGCCCAGAGTCACTTCTCGTTCTATATCCACTATGCCCTTGTTGCCAGGGTTCACTGTAGCGGTAATGCGGGCCGGGGTTCCAAAAGACACATCACCGACTTGCAGTACACTCAAGCCATTAGCACAACCAACGGCACTGCCATCGGTATCAATCAACACCGTGCGGTTAAGAATACTTTCGAGAATTTTTTCTGACAGGCGGCCTGTGCGACGCTCTTTACCCTGCAGGGCCATTTCAACATGCGCAGAGCTGATCAGCTCATCACCTCGCTGGCGACGGCGGAAATCAGCCTCACACAGCAGGTCAACCAATTCGCCGATATGAGCAGAAAGCATCTCCTGATCTTCGGCCATACGTGAGCTGTGCTCTGTCAGGCGTGCTACCGCTTCGCGTTTCAGCGGCGCCAGGCCTTCCTCCATAGCCAGCGTTTTCATCAAGCGGGCATAATTACGCACACTCGCAGGTGAGCGTTTCACATCCTCGTCAAAATCCACCACCACACGGAACATCTTTTCAAAATCATGATCCAGTTCCTGCAACAAGTAGTAGATATCACGACCGCCGACCAATACCACTTTAACCTTCAATGGAATAGGCTGTGGATTCAGCGTAATGGTACTCACGCCAGTATATTCACTGACCGGATTTTCAATGCGGATATCATGGGATTTCAGTGCACGCTTCAATGCACTGTAGACAAAGGGTTGTTCCAGCAGCTTTTCAGCTTCCAACAGCAGATAACCACCATTGGCTCTATGCAGAGCACCTGGACGAATCAGAGTGTAGTTGGTGACCAAAGCCCCCATTTCACTGTTATATTCAACTCGTCCAAACAGATTTTCATAGCTGGGGTGGGCTTCATAGACCACTGGAGCACCCTTAGTCTTATGATTGTCCACCAACAGGTTAATGCCGTAATTCTCTTCCAGAAACTGCTGGCGCATCTGGTCTGTCTTAATCTCGATACCACGCTCATCACCGACGATTTCAGCGACATTTTTGATCAGGTCTTTTTCAAAATAACCCAGATACTTAAGGATGCTGGCATGATGAACATAGCGGTCACGCAGTTGTGCAAACAGTGGCAGAATAGATTTACGCGCCGTATCACTGTCTAATTGACGTAACTCCGCCGCCGCTTCACGGCGCCACTTGGGAAGCTCTGTCAGGCCTTCATTGAGCTGATCTTCCAGATCAGAGATATTGGTCTGAATAACTTCGCGCTCGTTTTCTGGAAGCTGAGAAAAAGCCGCCTCATCCATCGCCTGGCCCTCAGCCAGAGGAGTAAAACCGATTGTGCCGGCATCACGATATACAGCAATGTTCACATCACGTGCCTTACGCTCGACCTGATCCACAGCTTGATCATAACGGCGGGTAAAGTCACGCTCGATACGGCTTTTAATCCGCTGATAGCCCGGGCTTTCAAAGGCGGCAGGTAATTCAGTTTGCAAGGTTTCGAACAGCGTCTCGATATCTTTCTTCAGCTGCATCGCCTTGCCAGCAGGAAGCTGCAATACCACCGGATAACGAGAGTCGGAAAGGTTGTTCAGATAACACCAGTCAGAAGGCTTATGCTCCTTTTTGGCATAGGTTTTAAGATTTTCCATGGCAAAAGAAAAGCGGCCAGTATGCGGGTTGCCCATCACAAACAGGTTGTAACCATGGCGCTGCATGCTGATCCCGAAGTCCATCGCCTCAATGGCACGCTCCTGACCGAAAAAGCCGTTAAACGGCTCAATTGAGTCTGTGGTCAGAAAAGGCAAGTCTTTTGGGTCACAGATTTTGTACAGCTGATCGGTACTCAGTAAAGTCGAATCTGTCATAAATCCTATCCAAAGACGGCAGAGTGATAATCGGGTTATAACGTTTATTGACCCCGAGTTGCAACATTTGTTGTAACTTGTATTGAATGTCCTGAGCCAGTGCAGTCGTTTATTGCTGCGCTAGGCTCTGGCGTAATAGTGCAATGACAGGTGCGGTATCAGGACGTCGATCACGCCAGCGGTAAAAAGCCTCCGCTGCCTGTTCAACCAGCATCCCCAAACCATCTACAACACGTGTAGCTCCCTGCTCGGATGCCCAGCGGCAAAAGGGGGTCTGCTTGGCAGCATACATCATGTCATAACAAAGTGTGTGAGCACTCACTACCTCTTTAGACAAGGGAGGAAGATCTCCCTGCAAGCTTGCAGAGGTTCCATTGATAATCACATCAAAAGCTTTAGCAGGTATTTCAGCATAACCACAGGCCTGAAGCATTACGGATGGGCCTGCAGCTTCTGCAAAATGTTTTGCCAGCTGTTGTGCTTTCTCCGGAGTACGATTGGCAATGATCAGCTCCCTGCAGCCAGCCTCCAGTAAGGGCTGGATAACGCCACGAACCGCGCCACCGGCACCCAATAATAGAATAGAAGTTCCTTTCAATGAGCAACCAAGATTCTGGGTTAGATCATTTACCAGCCCCAATCCATCGGTATTATCACCACACAGCTGACCTTGATCATCACGCCACAGCGTATTCACCGCACCGGCCAGAGCAGCGCGAGGTGTTTTTACCTCAGCCAGTTGCCAGGCGACCTCTTTAAACGGCACGGTTATGTTCAGCCCCTTACCTCGCCCCTGCAAAAAAGTATCGACTTGTTGAGCAAAGGACTCAGGTTCAACTTGAGTGGCTACATAGTGCATGGATTGCTGCTGCTGACGGGCAAAACAGGCATGAATAAACGGTGACTGACTATGTGCTACAGGCTTACCGAATACAGCATATTGATCAATCATGAACACCCCTCTAACCAATCCCGTGGACGTAAAAATTTTTCATAGAGACGCGCCTCATCAGAACCAGGCTCAGGAGACCAATCGTAACTCCAGCGCACTTCCGGAGGCAGGGACATCAGAATCGACTCAGTGCGCCCCCCCGACTGCAGTCCGAACAGCGTACCGCGATCATAGACCAGATTAAACTCAACATAGCGACCACGACGGTGCAGCTGAAAATCGCGTTGTGTCTCTGTCCAGGGCAGATCCCGGCGCTTTTCCACAATGGGTCGATAGGCTTCAATATAGGCATCGCCAATCGATCGCATCAAAGCAAAGCTAGTTTCAAAGTCCGGTGTATTCAAATCATCAAAAAACAAGCCACCGATGCCCCGCGGCTCGTCACGGTGTTTCAGATAGAAATACTCGTCACACCACTGCTTGTAACGCGGGTAAACAGTCTCACCAAACGGATCACAAGCCGCTTTAGCGACCTGATGCCAATGTACACAATCTTCTTCAACGCCATAGTAGGGGGTTAAATCAAAACCGCCACCAAACCACCAGACCGGCGGCTCCCCCGGCTTTTCGGCAATAAAAAAGCGCACATTGGCATGCGAGGTTGGAATATGTGGGTTGTGCGGGTGTATCACCAACGACACACCCATCGCTTGAAAGTTACGCCCAGCTAATTCGGGTCGGTGCGCCGTTGCCGAAGCGGGGAGTCCTGTGCCAAATACATGCGAGAAATTCACCCCACCTTTTTCAATCAGATTACCCTGAGCCAGAACCCGACTACGGCCACCACCGCCAGCCTCTCGCTGCCAACTATCTTCAACAAACGCCTGGCCATCTAATTCCGACAGGGTTTCACAGATACGATCCTGCAACGTCAGAAGGTAGGTTTTAACCTGTTCGATATCAGGCTGTTTCATTAAGGCTCCCGAATATACTGAAGTAAGTGGTCACTACGATCTTATGATCGATAAATCTGTGATAGATCGAATCGTACTTGGACTTTTCTGCCCTCCAAGCTCACCATCTACTATTCTATCTAACCTAGAGCCGAAGTAAGTCATAACTTTCAATTTAGACCTTGCAGGAAAGGCAGCTGATGGATTGGCTGAAGTCGAAATAATCGGACCACCCCAAGCCTCACACAAGGATTTAACCACAGGGTGTGCACTAACACGTATGGCCACCTGGCTGTGCTGCCCCTTTACCCAGTCCGGTACCAAGCCAGTAGGGTCAGGTAGCAACCAGGTATTCGGGCCGGGCCAGGTCTGATCCAGCCAGGCCAACTGTTCAGTTGTTAACCCTCGTAACAAGGGCGCTATTTGTGCTTGAGAAGCCGCCACCAGAATCAATCCTTTATGTACTGGACGACGCTTGAGCCTAAGCAGCCGCATCACCGCAGACTGATCATAGGGATCACAACCCAACCCCCAAACAGCTTCAGTAGGGTAGGCTATTACCCCTCCAGACTGCATAACGCGCACTGTCTGTTGTAACTGCCAAGCATTCATAGTCAATAATCAGGTTGAGGAAAAACTAAAAACAGCTGGAGGAGAACCAGGCAACAGTGCAGCCACCTGATTTACCCGTTGCAGCAGGGTGTCTATATCAGCGGCAACCAGATTAACATGACCCAGCTTACGCCCCGCACGCTCCGTTTTACCATAGAGGTGCAAATGCGCGCCTTCCACAGCCAAGATAGCCGCAGCATCCCCCATACAACCAATGATGTTGATCATGCAGGTAGGGGCTATCGCCTGGGTCGAACCCAGCGGCAAGCCCTGGACAGCTCTCAGGTGATTTTCGAACTGGCTGGTGATCGCGCCATTTTGCGTCCAGTGCCCGGAGTTATGCACACGCGGAGCCATTTCATTCGCCAGCAGCGTGCCATCCGCTTGCTGAAACAGCTCAAGTGTCAGCACACCAACGTAATCAAGCGCATCTAACAGCTTGTGAATATAGTTTTCAGCCTGCTGCTGCACGGCGTCACTCAAATCAGGCAAAGGCGCCAGTGAATAGCGAAGGATGCCGTCGGCGTGGTTGTTTTCAGCCAGTGGATAGAAAACCACTTCACCTTGCTGACCACGTACAGCAATGATCGACACTTCGCGAACAAAGGTAACAAAAGCCTCAACAATCAGACGTGCATGGCCAATCTGCGCCCAGGCTTCCTCGGCTTGAGCTGGATCACGCAGCACCGCCTGGCCTTTGCCGTCATAGCCCTCGGTTATGGACTTGGCCACTACAGCAGGTGCTCCGGCCTGCATCAGCGCAGCACAGGCTTGGGCCAATTCATCAGCTGAGCTGACCAAACGATAGTCAGCAACAGGGATAGACAACTGATCAAACAGGGCCTTTTCTGCCTCGCGGTTCTGGCACACCCGTAATGCCTCAACGCCAGGATACAGCGCCTTTTGCTGGGCCACTTGTTGTACCAGCACCAAGGGTAGGTGCTCAAATTCATAGGTGACCAGATCTACCTGCGAAAGAAAGTCGTCCAACTTTGTACCCGAGGCATCACTCAGCGTTGTGCCAATATCGGCACTCGGACTGCCGGTGGTATCAAAAAAACTAAAACGATTACCGAGCGGATAACCGGACAAGGCCAGCATTTGCCCCAACTGACCGGCACCTAGGACACCTATTCGCATGGGTTTATTCACCTTCATTCAACCTCGAGGATCCGAGTTATCCATCACATTTCGGGTTTGCTCTTCTCGGAAGCGCTGCAGGGCTGATCTGACAGTCGCATCCTGTAAAGCCACAATTTGTGCGGCAAGAATGCCGGCATTGGTTGCGCCAGCTTTACCGATTGCCAGGGTACCCACAGGTACGCCACCTGGCATCTGTACAATAGACAACAACGAATCCATACCACTCAACGCCTTTGACTCAACCGGCACACCCAGTACTGGCAGGGCCGTCTGCGACGCGACCATGCCTGGCAGATGCGCAGCACCACCAGCACCGGCTATGATCACCTGCAAGCCTCTGTCGGCTGCACTCTTGGCATAGTCAAATAGCAGGTCAGGTGTACGGTGTGCCGAAACCACCCGTGTTTCATAGGCAACGCCGAGCGTTTCCAGCATATTCACGGCATGCTCCATGGTCGGCCAATCTGACCGGGAACCCATAATTACCCCAACTTTTGGCTGCATTGTCTAAATCCTGTTACACAAAACAAGGCACCGGGAAGGCACTTGTAAAAAATGAAAGCCCAGCAGGATACCCTTAAACGCTGGACGGGAAAAGTGAAACAGTTTCATCTGTCATTAAGCAAGCGCCGCGTAGCGGTTGCCTGTAACGGCTATTTTACCGGCAAGTTCTAACTTTATCAGCTGCTGCTGTAGTTCACCTATAGCCAACCCCGTTTCCGTGCGTAATGCATCCAGCGTCCAGGGTTCTTGCTGCAACAATGCAAACAGCGGCTGTAGTTCCGTTGCAACCGTCTCGGCGCTACTCTTAAACGGTATTGCAGCCGATGAATCCTGCAAAAAACCCAGCAAGGGTGCCAGAGGCTCACAAATATGTGCAGGGGTTTCAACCAATACCGCACCCTCGCGTATCAACGCATGACACCCCCTGGCCAGCGGGTTACTCAGCGCACCGGGCAGGGCGAACACCTCACGTCCCTGTTCCATTGCCAGCCGGGCGGTAATCAAAGAGCCACTGCGCAACGCCGCTTCGACCACCAGTGTACCTACACTTAAGCCACTGATAATGCGATTACGTCTTGGAAAGTGCTCTGGACGAGGCTTGGTGCCAGGCGGAAACTCGGAAACTAATGCCCCGCCTTGAGCCAGAATAGCCTCGGCCAAGCGCGTATTACAGCGCGGGTAAATAAGCTCAGGGCTACTGCCCAAAACGGCCAGTGTTGGTTTTGCCACGTTGAGCGCTCCCTGATGGGCGGCCGCATCTACGCCCTGCGCAAGCCCGCTGGTTATTACGAACCCAGCACTCGCTAGAGAAGCAGAAAGCTGTAGGGCCGACTGCAAGCCACTTCGCGAAGGCTTGCGACTACCAACAATCGCCAGTTGAGGGCAAAAGAGAAGTTTTACATCGCCACGCAACCAAAGAACCGGAGGTGGATCATCAATTTGACGCAGCAAAGGAGGGTAATCTGGACCATCGAAACCTATAACCTGCAGCTCAAGCGATTCAGCCACTTGGAGTAGTTGATCCGCATACCGGTAGAGTTTTTCAACTGAATTAGATTTAAAGAAATGCCGAGTATCGGTACGTAATCGCACCCTATCCGGAAGCCGTTGTGTGAGGATATCAGCCGGTGTGTAACCGGCAGCTGTCAGCTTGGCCAGCGTTGCCGGACCTAACCCCGGCACCTGACTGACAGCGACCCAGTCCCTTGGATCGCAGCGCATAATAAACTCCTGTTAGCTGGGGTTACGAATTTCATCCCCAACAGAAATGACATTGGTTGCTCGCATAATCAAGCCGTAGCTGACCTTGTCGAATGACTTGAACACCATGAGTATTCCAGCATGCTCCGAGGGTAATTGAACCGTATCACGAGCGACAGGATCGCGTATGACCTCACCAGTGCGGTAAATGGAAAACACATGTCCAGGCTCGATCTGCTCACGCTGACCGACATTCAGCACCACAGCATCATACTGTCCGGCACTGGATACCCCTTTTAGCAAGCCTATAATGCGACCTTCCTGCCCATCGGGAGCAGGTTGGGGATAGAACATAGACTGAATGCGAGTTTCTTCGGTTGGTAGCACCCGGTAAGTTGCCCGGACCTCTTCATTGGAACTACGCAGTTCCAGCGAGATAATATCCTCTTGTACTGCTGATATCGTGGCGTCAGCAACCTTAAACAACTCGTACCCCAAAAACTCGCCGGTAACTGGATCTACATATTCACGAGCAGGACGATACACCGCCTGATTGGGGTCATCGCGCACTAACTCACCTCGAGCATAGGCCCTATCTCCGGCGCCAGTGACTAATCGACGATTATCACCGCCAACCACGTAGGGTGCACTCTCTAACAGATCATCCTGAACTACGAGGTTGTCACTGATAAAGCTATTGATATCGCGCAATGAAATTCCAGGAATCGCCTGTTCCAGCGGCATATCTCGAACCTGTGGGCTCAGGCGACCGTCACCAGGTCGCAAACCCAGCCTTGGCTGGCCATCAACCCAGGTCAGATAAATAACATCACCAGGATAAATCAGATGGGGATTGTCGATCTGCGGATTCACTCCCCAGATTTCCGGCCAGCGCCATGGACGATTCAGGAAATGCCCGGAAATATCCCACAGCGTGTCACCTTTTATTACAACATACTCGTTTGGATAACCCTGTTTCAGCTGTAACTGATCTTGACTGGTCTGAGCTGCAGCCACACTGGAGAAAAGCAAGCCTGCTGTCAGCAGCCCACATAGCAGTTGTTTCATATCCGCTTCCCTTTGATCAGACACCGTGACCGCTTCCAATTTTCCGCTTATCCGGTAATTAAAAGCACTTCCTGGCATCATAACAATGCATTCAGTTTTGTATTCAGTATAATAGGCTTAATAGACTAAAACGTCACCTATCTGACCCATTCTAGCCTCTTAATATGATGCAGACCTATGTCCAAGCTCAATATTCTTGAATTTCCTGATCCACGTTTACGCACAATTGCGGAACCCGTAGAAATTGTTGACGATGAAATCCTTCAACTCATCGATGATATGTTTGAAACCATGTACGATGCCAACGGCATAGGACTAGCGGCAACGCAGGTCAATGTTCACAAGCAGGTAGTCGTCATGGATCTATCCGAAGATGCCTCTGAGCCGTTAGTGCTAATCAACCCCAGCTTCGTAGTATTAGAGCAGGAACAGGATGAGATGCAGGAAGGTTGCCTGTCTGTGCCCGGTTTCTATGAAACGGTCAAGCGCCCCAAACATATCAAGGTGGATTTTCTCGGCCGCGATGGCACACCCCAAAGTTTTGAGGCTGAAGGCCTGCTGGCTGTGTGTATTCAGCACGAACTGGATCACCTCAATGGCAAACTATTTGTTGATTACCTGTCCAAACTAAAGCGCAGCCGTATTCGTAGCAAACTGGAAAAACAGCACAAACTCGACCAGTTGCCTCAACACTGATCACATGTAACCGGAGCCCTGTGCATGAACTCGCCGCTACGTATCGTTTTTGCCGGCACACCGGAGTTTGCCGCCAGCAGTCTGGCGGCGCTCCTCGAACATTCATATCAAGTCATCGCCGTGTATACCCAGCCGGACAGACCGGCTGGTCGCGGACGAAAGCTATTACAAAGCCCGGTCAAACAACTCGCTCTACAGCATAATCTTCCAGTTTATCAACCACTCAACTTTAAGACTGAACAGGCTATTGCTGAACTTGAAGCACTTCAGCCGGATCTGATGATCGTTGCTGCTTACGGCCTACTCCTGCCACAGTCAGTCCTTAGCTTACCGAAACTGGGCTGCATTAATGTGCATGCGTCACTGTTACCCCGCTGGCGAGGCGCCGCACCGATTCATCGTGCACTACTGGCTGGTGATCATCAAACTGGCATCACCATCATGCAGATGGATGCAGGCCTGGATACCGGTGCAATGCTGTATAAGCGCAGCACAGATATTCTGCCGGATGATACGGCTGGCAGCTTGCATGACCGTCTGGCTACACTTGGCGCCACGACGCTGATAGACAGTCTGGCCGCACTTACACAGGGGCAACTGGACGCTGAAAAACAGGATGACGGCCAGGCCTGTTATGCCGCCAAGCTGGTAAAAGAAGAGGGGCGTATTGACTGGTCGCTGCCTGCCCCACAACTGGCTGTACAGGTGCGCGGGCTGAATCCCTGGCCTGTTGCCTTCTGCCTACTTGGAGATGAAACCTTGCGTATCTGGCAGGCCGAAGCAAACATCTCTGCAAAAACCACCGCTGAGCCTGGCACACTGACTGCCATTCAGCGTGACGGCCTTGAGGTTGCCACCGGTCAAGGCTCGTTGAAGCTCACCCATATTCAACTACCCGGCAAACGGGCCCAGCCAGTGAGCGCCTTGCTGAACGGCCAGCACCCGTTTAGTGTCGGCATGAGGTTTTCCTAGTGACCGATGTACGCCTGGTTGCCACTCAGCTTATCACTGGATTACTCTCCCAGCAGGGCTCCATTGCTTCACTATTGCCTGACGCCCAAAAGCAGATCAGCGAACGCGATACCGCCCTACTACAGCAACTCTGTTATGGCTGTACGCGAGAGTTTTTCCGCCTGGATGCACTGGCCCAGCACCTGCTAAAAAAGCCCTTTCAGTCCAAGGATTATGATCTCTATGCTGTACTGCTGCTGGGCTTATATCAGCTGCGTGAAATGCGCATACCCGAACACGCGGTTGTGCATGAAACTGTTGAGCTGACACGCCTATTGAATAAAGACTGGGCAAAGGGCTTGATCAATGCGGTGCTCCGCCGTTACCAGCGCGAAGCGATAGCTCTGGACCAGACACTCTCACAACACTCGGATGCTTACCACTGGAATCATCCGCAATGGATTCTCGATAAGCTCAAGCACAACTGGCCGGAGCAATGGCAATCAATCCTGGTTCAGAATGATATCAAAGGCCCATTGACCCTCCGAGTTAATAAGCACTTACTATCTCGTGAAGACTACTTAAATAAGCTGTCAGAAGATGGCATAACCGCTAGAGCAGGCACCATGTGTGACCAAGCCATCATTCTGGACGAGCCAATGGACGTGCACCTACTTCCAGGCTTCGATCAAGGCTGGTGCAGTGTCCAGGATGAAGTTGCGCAACTGAGCGGCTATCTACTCGATGCCAAGGCTGACGAGCAAATACTCGATGCCTGCGCAGCACCGGGTGGAAAACTCGGACAGTTGCTTGAACTGTTACCGGAAGATACATCCGTTACCGCACTGGAACTCAGCGAAGCTCGCTCGCAACGCATCCATGCTAACTTACAACGCTTGAATTTCAGCCACCGCTGCCAGTTAATCAATGGTGATGCCGCATCGCAAGACTGGTGGGATGGCACCCTATATGATCGAATTCTGCTGGACGCACCCTGTAGCGGCAGCGGTGTCATCCGCCGCAACCCAGATATCAAGCTACTGCGCCAGAATGAAGACCTACTGAAACTGGCCAGCCTGCAACTGAGCATTCTCAGCAATCTCTGGAGTCTGCTAAAACCCGGAGGAACGCTGCTCTACGCCACTTGCTCAGTATTTCCACAGGAAAATGAACGTATTATTGAGCGTTTCTGTAAGCAACAACCAGAGGCCATACATCAACCGCTGGAATTGTCCTGGGGGCTCGCGCGCCCCCTGGGTCAGCAATTTTTTCCACAGTTACACAGCCATGATGGCTTCTTTTATGCCAAACTGATCAAGTCGATCGACAGCGGACTCAGCAGATCATGAATATAATTATTTTAGGGGCAGGGCAGGTAGGCGGCACACTGGCCGAAAACCTGGCTAGCGAAGCCAATGACATTACTATCATCGATACAGATCCAGCCAGGTTACGTGAACTTGCGGATCGGCTGGATATACGTACGCTTGATGGTCCTGCCTCTAATCCCTCCATGCTGGCGCAAGCCGGTGCGCGTGATGCTGATATGCTGATCGCCGTCACCAATTCTGACGAAGTTAACATGATCGCCTGTCAGGTTGCGCACACTATTTTCAATATACCAACCAAGATTGCACGTATTCGTGAACACGACTACCTCTACAACGACAGGGCATTATTTGGCTCCAAATCCATGCCAGTTGATGTATTAATCAGTCCGGAAGAGTCAGTAACACGACACATCAAAAAAATGATTCAGCATCCCGGTGCTCTGCAGGTGCTGGATTTTGCTGAAGGTAAAGCACAGCTGGTTGCTGTACGTGCCTACTATGGTGGACCACTTGTGGGTCGGGAAATTTCATACCTGCGTGCGCACATGCCGAATGTTGATACACGTGTAGCAGCTATTTTTCGTCAGGATCGACCCATCATACCCAAGGGCGACACCATCATTGAAGCCGATGATGAAGTGTTCTTTATTGCCGCACAACGTGACATCCGCTCCGTTATGAGTGAACTCCGACGGCTGGATAAGCCTTATCGTCGTATCCTGATTGCAGGGGGAGGCAATATAGGTGCCAGGCTGGCTGAAAGCCTGGAGCAGACATTTCAAGTCAAGATCATTGAGCGCTCGTTACCGCGCTGCCAGCTTTTAGCCAAAAAACTTAATAACACCATAGTGTTGCATGGCAGTGCATCTGACCGTGATCTGTTGATTGAAGAAAACATTGAAGACACTGATGTATTCTGTGCCCTGACAAATGATGACGAAGCCAACATCATGGCATCAATGCTGGCGAAGCGGCAAGGTGCGCGCACGGTTATGACACTGATTAACAACCCTGCTTACATTGACCTGGTGCAGGGTGGTGTTATCGATATCGCCATCTCTCCCCAGCAAACCACCATAGGCTCCTTGCTGACACATATACGTCGTGGTGATGTTGTTGCTGTACACTCCTTGCGTCGCGGCGCAGCCGAAGCCATGGAGGCGATTGCACACGGTGACCGCAACTCATCCAAGGTCGTTGGACGCGCCATCGAGGATATTAACTTACCTCAGGGCACTACCATTGGCGCCATCATTCGTAATGATAAGGTATTGATCGCACATGATGATATCGTGGTAGAAAATAATGATCATGTCATTCTTTTCCTGGTTGATAAACGCCGCATTCCCGAAGTCGAGCGCCTGTTTCAGGTTGGTTTGACCTTCTTCTGAGGCCGCTATTATGCATTACCAGCTAACACTGCGCGTTCTTGGAATTCTGCTGATGCTGTTCAGCCTGGCACAGATTCCTCCTATCGCAGTCTCATTTTATTTTGTCGATGGAGCACACCGAGCTTTTATCTCTGCCTTTTTTATTCTGTTATTTTGCGGTTTTTTGTTGTGGGTACCTTTCTACCGGGTAAAGGGTGAGTTGCGCATTCGCGATGGCTTTCTGATCACCGTGTTATTCTGGTCTGTATTAGGCGTATTTGGTGCCATTCCACTCTACCTGTCGCCTACGCCGGATATGTCACTGGTTGACTCCGTATTTGAATCTATTTCAGGGCTTTCGACGACAGGTGCTACCGTAATCACCGGTCTGGACCACCTGCCCAAATCGATTCTTTACTACCGACAACAACTCCAGTGGCTTGGCGGCATGGGTATCATCGTTCTTGCTGTGGCTATTTTGCCTATGCTGGGAATCGGAGGAATGCAGTTGTTTCGTGCCGAAATTCCGGGGCCAGTAAAAGATACCAAGCTAACTCCGCGTATTACCGAAACAGCCAAGGCGCTATGGATTATCTACGCCATTCTGACATTTCTGTGTGCTTTAGCTTACTGGCTCGCCGGCATGTCACCCTTTGATGCGATAGGGCATAGCTTCTCAACTGTTGCTCTGGGTGGATTTTCAACCTATGACGCTAGCATTGGAGCTTTTAACAGTGCGACTATCGAGCTCATTGCCATTTTCTTCATGGTCCTTTGCGGCATGAACTTTGCGCTACATTTCTTTGCCTGGAGACAGCGCAGTCTGTTTCATTACTTTGGTGATTCTGAAGTACGCTTTTTTCTGAGCATTTTACTGCTAACTTTCGTCATTACCTTTTCCGTATTGTTGATTCATGAAACCTATCCACCCATAAACTCATTGCGCAATGCGGCTTTCATGACGGTATCGGTTGCTTCTACCGCTGGATTTTCCACAGGGAATTTTGCTTACTGGCCAGTGATGTTGCCATTTATGCTCTTTGTTACCGCCTTTATTGGTGGCTGTGTCGGTTCAACGGGTGGAGGCATGAAAGTGATCCGAATCCTACTTATCCTGAAACAGGGCTATCGAGAGTTACAGCGCCTGGTTCACCCCAATGCTATTTTTCCGGTCAAATTAGGTCGTCGCACGATACCGGATAAAGTGCTACAAGCCGTGTGGGGGTTTTTCTCGGTTTACTTGCTGATTTTTATCATTATGATGATTGCGCTAATGGGAACAGGTCTCGACCAGGTCACCGCCTGGTCTGCCGTCGGGGCAACCATTACCAACCTGGGCCCTGGACTGGGTGATGTCGCTAACCACTACGGGGATATCAACAGCACGGCAAAGTGGATCCTGTGCTTTTCAATGCTGCTGGGACGGCTTGAAGTCTTCACTCTGTTGGTACTCTTCACTCCGGTATTCTGGCGCCGCTGATCAGTAAACGCGCGCAGCGCCCTCAGGTCGTGAATTAAAGCGTTTGTACTCCCATTGGTACTGCGCTGGTAATTCACGCACACAGCACTCAACAGAGCGGTTCATGGCCGCAGTTGCCAGCACAATGTCCTTAAGTGCAATATCTGCCTCAGCTTCACTGAAATAAATATCAAATCCTTCAGCATTATCCAGCCGCTTGGCATATCCACAAATTACTGTTGCCCCTGTTTGTGCCGCCAACTGTGGCAGCAATGACATAGTCAGGGCAGGGGTACCAAAAAAATCAGCAAACACACCGCTGCCAACATCCGGTTCCTGATCCGGCAATATGCCAACCATTTCACTGCGCTTAAGTGCCTTCATAACTTTACGCACGCCTTGCACATTGGCAGGCGCCATATCTGTACCCAAACGCGCTCGCATGCGTTTAATCAGGTTATCCATCTGTTTCTGGCGAGGGGGCTTGTACATGGCGGTGAAGGTATAGCGGTTGGACAAGTACAGATTCAGAATCTCCCAATTGCCAAGATGTGGTGCAATCAAAATCACGCCTTTTCCTTTGGCGATTCCTTCGGTAATCAACGCTTCATTATGTACCCTGCGAATTACTTTCAATGTACGCTTAACTGGCCAAAGCCAGGACATGCCCATTTCAGCAATTGACTGTCCAGTCTGCTCAAGGCTTTGCTGGATTAGCTGTTGCTGCTGTTGATCAGATAGCTCAGGAAAACATGTAAGCAAATTTACTCGCGTAGTACGGTACACTCGACTGCTATCACCTTGTCGGTAGAAATACCGCCCCAAACGCCTCCCTAACCCTTGCGCCCATCGCAAAGGCAACAAGGCAGTAATCCCCAGCGCCAAAATAGCCAGCATGCCCTTAATCGTTTTCATATCCACTCCAACCGGATTTTTGACTTATTATACCCATCTTGCGTTAAGACCTATCAAGTTTCTCTGATGGGATCACGCTCTATAGACCTTGTTCATGTATAATTATGGGTTTGTTTTGATCCTATCAACAGTTAAGGTGATTCACGTGACTGATAAGGCTACTACAGACGTTAGCACATTTCAGGGCCTGATCCTCGCCCTGCAGCAGTACTGGGGTGATCAGGGTTGCGTTATCGTACAACCCCTTGATCTCGAAGTCGGGGCAGGGACTTTCCATCCGGCGACGTTTTTGCGTTCTATCGGTCCGGAGTCCTGGCGCTCGGCTTATGTACAACCCAGCCGTCGTCCTACTGATGGCCGCTACGGCGAAAACCCCAACCGCCTGCAACATTATTATCAATTCCAAGTGGTTCTTAAACCCTCGCCCGACAATCTTCAGGAGCTTTTTCTCGGCTCCTTTAAACATATCGGAATCGATCCACTGATCCATGATATCCGCTTTGTCGAAGATAACTGGGAATCTCCGACACTGGGAGCCTGGGGGCTCGGATGGGAAATTTGGCTAAACGGTATGGAAGTAACTCAGTTCACCTATTTCCAGCAGGCGGGCGGCCTGGAATGCTATCCTGTTACCGGTGAGCTGACTTATGGTCTTGAGCGCATCGCCATGTACCTGCAAGGCGTAGATAGCGTCTATGATCTGGTATGGGCAAAACAACCAGATGGCAGCGTGGTGACCTATGGCGACGTGTTTCATCAGAACGAAGTTGAGATGTCGACCTATAACTTCGAACATGCCGACGTGCCAACACTCTTCAGCAATTTCGATCATTACGAGCGGGAGTGTAACAAGCTACTTGAAGCATCCTTACCCCTGCCGGCTTATGAAATGGTGCTTAAAGCATCGCATACGTTCAACCTGCTGGACTCGCGGCACGCGATTTCAGTAACAGAGCGTCAGCGTTTCATTCTTAGAGTAAGAACCCTTGCACGACTGGTAGCCCATGCTTATTTCGACAAGCGCAAAGCCCTGGGATTCCCACTTGCACCGGAACCTATTCGCCAAGAAGTTTTAGCTGCCAGCGAGGAGAAACACTAATGTCTGCACGGGATTTTCTGGTAGAGATCGGAACTGAAGAACTACCGCCAACCTCCTTAAAGGCTCTTGCCAGCGCATTTCTAAGCGGCATTGAGTCAGGCTTACAGCAAGCAGGGTTAAACTATGCCAGCGCCTGTTATTTTGCCGCACCGCGCCGCTTAGCCGTTAAGGTTTGCGCATTAGATGAACGCCAACCAGATCGTGAATTTGAAAAACGCGGTCCTGCCACACAAGCACCTGCGCAGGCGGTTGAAGGCTTTGCCCGCTCTTGCGGTGTTAGCGTTGAGGCATTGATTCAAACCGAAGTAGGCAAGGGCAGTTACTTCGTTTACCGCGGCATTGAGGCGGGAAAAGCATCTGAAGAGTTACTCGCGGATATAGTATCTGAATCTCTCAACAACTTACCTATTCCAAAACGCATGCGCTGGGGTAGTAGCCGTACGGAGTTCGTACGACCGGTTCATTGGCTTGTAATGCTGCTGGGCGAAAGCGTCATCCCCTGTGAAATTTTAGGTCTCAAGTCTGGGCGTAAAACTCGCGGTCATCGCTTTCATTATCCGCATGATATTGAGCTGTTATCTCCCAGCGACTATCTTCCAAAACTTCTATCGCCTGGAAAAGTGATCGTTGATTTTAATCAACGTAAAGAAAAAATTCGCGAGCAGATATTAGCCGAAGCTCTGAAAGTTAACGCAGAAGTCGTTATTGACGAAGAGTTGCTTGATGAGGTTTGTGCCCTAAACGAATGGCCTGTTGCCTTGACCGGACGCTTTGAAGAACGTTTTCTTGAGGTGCCATCTGAAGCTCTGATCTCTTCAATGAAGAGTAACCAAAAATACTTTCACCTGATTAACACTCAGGGCAAGCTACTGCCTTATTTTATTACGGTTGCCAACATTGAGTCTCTTGATCCAGCACAGATCATATCAGGTAACGAAAAGGTTATTCGACCACGCTTAGCGGATGCAGCCTTTTTCTTTGAACAGGACCGCCAATCCACTCTGGCTTCTCGTATTGAGAAACTCAAAAGCATTGTGTTCCAGCATGATCTAGGCACCCTGCATGACAAAACTGAGCGTGTCAGCAAACTCGCCAGCAGCATTGCTCGCCTGATTGATGGTAACGCAGAGTTTGCAGACCGCGCAGCGTCGCTGTCAAAGTGCGACCTGATGACCAACATGGTATTTGAATTCACCGAGCTTCAAGGCCTGATGGGTTACTACTATGCTAAGCATGACGGTGAAGATAATGAGGTTGCTCTGGCGCTCAACGAGCAGTATATGCCACGGTTTTCTGGCGATGAACTTCCCAGTACCAAGACCGGCATGGCACTGGCATTAGCGGATCGCATAGATACCATCACCGGTCTTTTCGCTATTAACCAGCCACCCACAGGCTCCAAAGATCCTTTTGCACTACGCCGCCAATCTCTTGGTGTACTGCGCATTATCATTGAGCACTCGCTGGATCTGGACCTAGCTCAGCTGGTTCAACTTGCTGCGTCCAACTACCCGGACCTTCCTGGCAGTGCCAATGTCACTGAGCGTGTCATCGACTTTATGCTGGAGCGCTTACGTGCCTGGTATGAAGAGAAGGGCGTGTCTGTTTCTGTTTACCAGGCTGTCCACGCGCTGAGACCCACACGCCCACTTGACTTCAATAAGCGTGTCATCGCTGTATCCGATTTTGCGCAACTACCAGAAGCTAATGAACTTGCAGCGGCCAACAAGCGCGTTGCCAACATTCTGGCAAAGCAGATCACTGCTGATTCTTCTAGTGTTGTGGACTCGACACTTCTCACTGAAGATGCTGAAAAAGATTTGGCTGCAGCGGTTTCAGTACTAAGCAAGCAGACACAACCCTTGTTTGCTCAAGGCAAGTACCCGGAAGCCATGACTTTGCTTGCGGCATTGAATCCGCAAGTAAACCGTTTCTTTGATGAGGTGATGGTTATGGCTGAGGATGATGCTACCAGACACAACCGTTTAGCATTGCTTGCACAGCTTCGCGAACTGTTTCTTGGTACTGCGGATATTTCGCTACTATAGCCATCGATCCAGCGATTCATAAAAACCCTGCTTGCAGGGTTTTTTATTGCCTGGATGTTTCACGTGGAACACGACGAGCAAAGGAAGCATGAGTAGCTTGGGTCACACGAAATACAGTCAGAGAAAGTATAGGCAACTTGTTTCACGTGAAACAAAATCAGAGGGAGGGGTATTATCTAACAGAGCATGCTATCCATGCGCCCGCGGCATATAGTGCCATGGACGGCACCTATGCAGAACGCAGGAGCAGTTTTCTGCCCATACATCCTGTACATGCACCCGTGGAATATAGCGCCATGGACGGCACCTATGCAGAAAACGCAGGAGCGGTTTTCTGCCCGTACATCCTGTACATAAAAAAGGAGGCCGAAGCCTCCTGGTGTTTTGCGCTGCTAACGATCAAACATCAAGGTTAGATACGTTCAACGCATTCAATTCAATGAACGCACGGCGCGGCTCAACATCATCACCCATCAGGGTAGAGAAGAGCTTGTCGGCACCAATCACATCATCGATGGTAACCTGCAGCATACGGCGAGCATCAGGGTCCATAGTAGTTTCCCATAGCTGATCCGGGTTCATTTCCCCCAGACCTTTATAGCGCTGTACATTATTACCGCGACGGGAGATATCCAGCAGCCAGGTAATACCATCACCCAGGTTACGTAACGGATAAACTCGTTCACCACGCTGAAGGTAAGCACCTTCCTCCAGCAGTCCCTGCAACTCTTCACCCAGTTCTGCAATGGATTGATAATCGCGCGAACGGAAAAACTCCTGATCAAAGCGATAGGTCACATCATTACCATGCTGGGTAAACATAACAACCGGGATAAACTGACTATGCTCGCGATCTTCAACTACGGAACAGCTGTACCACGAAGAGGAGGAACTCACATGATCGGAAAGATAGCCGGACAGCAACTCAACCCAAGCTGACACAGCCTCTTTGTCGTAGAGATTTTCAACTTCTAGTTTTTTCAAGTACATCAGCTGCCCGAGTACAGATCGGGGATAAACACGACTGATACGATCAATCAGGGATTCAACATGGCGATACCGTGAAATGAGTTTTTCCAGCGCTTCACCAGAGATTGCAGGTGCATCAGCTGAAGGGAACAGCTGAGCACCATCAAGCGCGCCTTGTAACAGGTATTGTTCAAGCGCAGCCTCATCTTTAAGGTACTGCTCTTGCTTACCCTTACGTACCTTGTACAGTGGCGGCTGAGCGATATAGATATGACCACGCTCAATCAACTCAGGCATTTGCCGATAGAAGAAGGTCAGCAACAGTGTACGGATGTGCGATCCATCCACGTCAGCATCGGTCATGATGATGATGGAGTGGTAGCGTAGCTTATCTGGATTAAATTCATCCCGACCGATACCACAACCTAATGCCGTAATCAGGGTGCCGACCTCGGCGGAGGTAAGCATTTTATCAAACCGGGCTTTTTCGACGTTCAGTATCTTACCTTTAAGCGGCAAGATAGCCTGAGTACGACGATCACGACCCTGCTTGGCAGAGCCACCCGCCGAGTCGCCCTCCACCAGGTAGATTTCTGATAGCGCAGGATCCTTTTCCTGGCAATCAGCAAGCTTGCCGGGGAGGCCAGCAACATCCAATGCTCCTTTACGACGGGTCATCTCACGTGCTTTACGCGCCGCTTCACGTGCACGGGCGGCATCGATCATCTTGGAGACAATAGCTTTGGCATCCTGAGGATTCTCTAGAAGATAGTCCGACAGGTTTTGTGCCATCATCTGCTCAACCGCAATTTTAACCTCGGATGAGACCAGCTTGTCTTTGGTCTGAGAGGAGAACTTAGGATCAGGAACCTTGACAGAAATGATGGCGTTAAGGCCTTCACGTGAATCATCACCAGTGGTAGCCACCTTACCATTTTTGTTCAGCTGCTCATTATCTATGTAGTTATTCAGGCAGCGGGTGAGAGAGGCACGAAAACCTGAAAGGTGGGTACCGCCGTCGCGCTGTGGAATATTATTGGCGAAACAATGAATACTTTCCTGATAGCTATCGTTCCACTGCATCGCAACTTCAACACCAACTCCATTCTCATGCATGGCATTAAAGTGGAAGATCGAGTTAACCGTAGTTTTACTCTGGTTCAGATAAGCCACAAATGAAGCCAAGCCACCTTCATACTCAAAAACTTCTTCACGACCCGCACGCTCATCCTTCAGGCGGATACGCACGCCGGAGTTAAGGAAGGAG
Organism: Nitrincola sp.; assembly: GCF_048264025.1. Taxonomy (NCBI): domain Bacteria; kingdom Pseudomonadati; phylum Pseudomonadota; class Gammaproteobacteria; order Oceanospirillales; family Oceanospirillaceae; genus Nitrincola; species Nitrincola sp. The sequence continues at coordinate 52,766 of NZ_JBLXDN010000010.1, read as the reverse complement.
AGTTCGCGCAAGCGCTTAGCCAGCAGGTCAAAATGGAAATGAATGTTGGTGAAGGTATCTTCAGACGGCTTGAAGCGCACAATGGTACCAGTTGAATCGGTTTCACCCACGACCCGCAAAGGCGCAACAGGAACACCGTGACGATACTCCTGCTCATGTACTTTGCCATCACGGCGAATGGTCAGAGTCAGCTCACTGGAGAGGGCGTTAACAACCGATACACCCACACCATGCAGACCACCGGAAACCTTGTAGGTGTTATCGTCAAACTTACCACCGGCATGCAATACTGTCATGATGACTTCAGCCGCCGAAACGCCTTCTTCTTCATGAATATCCGTAGGAACACCACGGCCGTTATCAAACACAGTGACGCTTTCATCCGGATGAATAGTAACAGCCACTTCCGAGCAATAGCCGGCCAGCGCTTCGTCTATACCGTTATCTACAAGTTCAAACACCATATGATGCAGACCACTGCCATCGTCGGTGTCACCTATGTACATACCAGGACGTTTTCTGACGGCATCGAGTCCTTTCAGAACTTTGATACTCGATGAATCGTAACTATGGTTTTCACCACTCATTTTACACTCCTAGCGTTACCGACTGATTAAGCGGCCGGCATCCAGATGAAAGAGCGCCAGATCCGTATCCGGCGACCAAAATTCGGTTAATGTGTCTGGGTCGACACAGGTGATGAAGCATTGATCCTGGCTCTGCTCAAGAAATTCACAGAACAACCGGGCATGCGGCTCATCAAGTTCAGAGGGCAGGTCATCGATCAGATAGATACAAGGGCGTTCAGCTTTTTGCCGAAACACCTGCCCTTGCGCCAGACGTAATGCACTGACGACCAGTTTCTTCTGACCACGTGAAAGACGATCTGCGGCATTAACACCTCCGCAGCGAAAGCGAAGATCGGCACGCTGAGGCCCGGAAAGCGTAAACCCTTGTGCCGCCTCCCTGTCATATTGATCAGCTAAAACAGCCATCAGTTCCCGCTTACTATCCCAGCCAGGATAAAACTTCAGATCAACGTCAACATCACCCAAGAGCACCGAAAGAATACGTTTGAACTCCGGTAGCAATGTGGCGATGTAAGCCTGTCGATGGCGGGTTAACTGTTCGCCGTAGCTTACAAACTCACGATCCCAGACCTGCATCTGGAACCTGTCGATTTTACCATATTTCAATAAAGAATTTCTTTGTTTCAGTGCACGCTTAAAACCACGCCACAGCGTTATAAACACTGGGTCAGCATGAAAACCACCCCAATCAACAAACTGGCGCCTAATTGAAGGGGAGCCATCCAGTAATTCGAAGGTCCCACTGTAGAGGACCTGAACGGGCAGAAGACTGGCGAGTTCAGCAGAATCCAGCGAATGGCCATCAAAACGCACCCTGACATCGCCCTCAAGCGTGCGTTCTACGCCGAGCGGCAGGAGGTGGGTAGATGATTGCACCCTGGAAAATACCAAGGCAGATGACTCCCCCTGAGCAACCAGATGACGCAGCTCATTGGTACGGAAGGAGCGGGTTGTGGATAAAAAATGAATTGCTTCCAGAATGCTGGTTTTACCACTGCCATTCTGGCCGGAGATAATATTGATCCGTGACGCCGGAGAAAAACTCAGGGTCTGAAGATTGCGAATTCTGGAAATCTGCAGCTCAGAGATAGACATGAATTAAAAGCAGGAGAGAGCCTAGCTCCCTCCAACCAGATTACATACGCATCGGCATGACGACATAGACAGCGTCATTTTCATCGTAGCCCTGCACTAATGCACTGGAGTTAGCATCCGACAGGATCAGGCGCACAACATCGGAGTTGAGGATAGAAAGCACGTCCAACAAATAATTGACGTTAAAGCCTATCTCCAAATCCTGACCTTCATAATCAATTGCCAAGGTCTCTTCGGCTTCTTCCTGTTCTGGATTATTGGCAGTCACTTTCAATAAGCCATTGGACAGGTTCAAGCGCACACCACGGTATTTTTCATTCGACAGAATGGCAATACGCGTAAACACCTGGCGTAATTCCTGCCGGTCACCCAACAGAACCTTGTCGCCGTTACGCGGAATCACACGGTTGTAATCAGGAAACTTGCCATCAACCAGCTTTGAGGTAAAGGTGAAATCACCTACAACCGCACGAATGTGACTCGATCCTATGACCAGTGTGACCGGCGCATCCCCACCTTGAAGCAAGCGAGCCAACTCCAGAATACCTTTACGCGGCACAATAATCTGGTGCTCAAGACCCGATTCAGCCTCAACTGGCGTCAAACAGGTGGCTAAACGATGGCCATCCGTCGACACAGCACGCAGATTCGCATCGCGCACTTCCAGTAGCATACCGTTGAGGTAGTAGCGCACATCCTGCTGCGCCATAGAAAAGCCGGTTTTCTCGATCAGCTGACGTAACGCGGACTGAGGCAAGGAGATGGTCATCGCCTCAGGACTGTCTTCGACATTAGGGAAATCAGCGGCGGGCAGTGTTGCCAATGAAAAGCGGCTACGGCCAGCTTTGATACGTGCTTTTTCGTCAGTGACAGTGATTTCGACCAACGCATCATCTGACAGTGATTTACAGATGTCCATCAGCTTACGGGCTGGCACAGTTACCGAGCCAGGCTCAGATAGCTCCTGTAGCGGAATCCGCGCTACCAGTTCGACTTCAAGATCGGTACCGGTCAGGGACAACATACCCTCCTCAGCAACCAGAAGAATATTGGAGAGAACCGGCATGGTCTGACGGCGTTCAACTACACCAGCCACCAACTGCAGGGGTCTGATCAGTGCTTCTCTGGAAATGACGAATCTCATGGCTTCATTCCTTGGTCAGGATCTGAGCGCTACGCCGTCAGATGACGCAGCAGGTTTTTATAATCTTCACTAATGTCGTTGTTGCTTTCACGAAGCTCCTTAATTTTACGACACGCATGAAGAACCGTCGTATGATCTCGACCACCAAACGCACTGCCAATTTCAGGCAAGCTATGGTTGGTCAGCTCCTTCGATAATGACATAGCCATTTGTCGTGGTCGAGCGACAGAACGACTACGACGCTTCGAAAGGAGATCATTGATCTTAATTTTATAGTAATCTGCGACAACTCGCTGAATATTATCAATACTAACCTGCTTATCCTGCAGAGCAAGCAGATCTTTCAGCGACTCTTTAATAAAAGGTGTATTGATCTCGCTACCAGTGAAGTGAGCATTCGCTATCACGCGCTTCAGCGCACCTTCAAGTTCACGTACGTTGGAACGAATTTTTTGCGCCAGGAAGAAGGCGGAATCATCCGGTAACTGGATGCGCGCCTCCTCGGCTTTTTTCATCAATATAGCTACACGGGTTTCCAGTTCTGGCGGCTCAATTGGCACCGTCAAACCCCAGCCAAAACGCGACTTCAGACGCTCTTCCACACCGGATATTTCTTTGGGATAACGGTCACTGGTCAAGATAAGCTGCTGCCCACCTTCAAGCAAGGCATTAAAGGTATGAAAGAATTCTTCCTGAGAACGCTCCTTGCCAGCAAAAAACTGAATATCATCAATCAGCAAGGCATCAACTGAACGGTAGTAGCGCTTGAAGTCATTAATGGCATTTAACTGCAGCGCCTTCACCATATCGGCCACAAAGCGTTCTGAGTGCAGATAGACAATCCGTGCATTGGGATTGCGCTTGAGCATCTCGCAACCTACGGCATGCATCAAGTGCGTTTTACCCAGGCCAACGCCACCATAGATAAACAGAGGGTTATAACCACCACCAGGATTGTCGGCCACCTGCTGCGCCGCAGCCAGGGCTAACTGGTTAGACTTACCCTGGACAAAAGCCTGGAAGGTAAATGCCGGGTTCAAATTCGACTGGTGCTTAACCCCGCCTTCAACATCCACCTTACGCGAAGAACGTCGGCGCGGCGGTTCATCTGTAGGCAAAGAAGGCTCTCTACGGGTGTCCTGTAACGCCAGACCTACCTGCTGAGGCGGAACAGAATCCAGCGCAGGAAGATAGTTAGCCTCGCCAGTTACTGACTCAACCGCCGGAGTAACGGGTTGTACATCCGGCTGTAAGCGCACTGTCTGCTCAACTTGGCGCGGCTCAAACTCAGGCTGAGTAGCGGGCGTCGTCGCTCGGGCAGACAAAAAGCCTGTTTCGCCATTGGCTGCCATTGGCTTACCGGCAATATCAATGCTGACATCAGCACTGAGGTTACCACTGACATTAATAAATGTTTGACGTATATGATTAAGGTACTTATCGGTAACCCAGTCTTTAACAAAGCGATTGGGTGCGGTCAAAATCAAGTGCTCAACAGTACAATCAGCCAGACGCAGCGGACGTATCCATGTGTTGAACTGCTGCGACGGGAACTCCTCCCTGAGACCGGATAAACACCGCTCCCATAACGCTTCTGACATGCACTAACCCCGAGCCGATTGTTCTTACTGGTGAATAACTAACAATAAGCACCATTCTATCCTTTTCACAGGGAGTTATCCACAACCCTACCAATGCGGCCAAGCGCTATAAATCAACAAAAAGACCAGAAAAGGTTTGCAAGCCAAGGCGCCTACAACTATAATTTCGCGTCTGATTTTTACATACATCGTGGATACTTGCCACGCACGCACCACACAACGTAAGCAGGACTGGGCAATGAAAAGAACATTTCAACCAAGCGTACTGAAACGCGCTCGTACGCACGGTTTCCGTGCACGCATGGCAACCAAAAATGGTAGTCAGGTACTGAACCGTCGTCGTGCCAAAGGTCGCAAAAGACTTGCTGTTTAAGCAGTCTTAGCCGCTACCGACTGAATGGCCGAATTCGGATACCCCCGGGCATCAAGACTTTTGACGCCCGGGGACTTCAAATGCGTATTCGACAGAGCCAGCTTTAAAGTTTCAGATCCCTCTCTGTTGATTCTCGCTCGAACAAACGAACTTGGTCATCCCCGACTCGGTTTTGTTATTTCCAAAAAAAATGTCCGTCGGGCTGTCAAACGTAGTCACATTCGACGTATCATTCGCGAATCTTTTCGTTTACGTCAGCACCAACTGCCGAGCGTTGATATTATTATTCTCGCTCGCAAGGGTCTCGATACCCTTGACAGCAGTCAACTGCGCACTCTGATTGAGCGTAGCTGGACACGGCTGGAACGAAAATCTTCTAACGCCCAAAAAGACAACTGATGGTTTATCCCGATGGATGTACAGCGAGTCATATTACTTTCCGCACTGGCCCTGATTACCTATCTGGGCTTTCTGCAGTGGAACCAGGACTATAACCAACCGGCCTCTGCGCCTCAGGTGGTTACAGCACCGGCTGTGATTAACGGCAGCACAACCTCTGCCGACCTTCCTCAAAGCACCTCAACTACCGGCGATGTCCCCGCTGCCACTGATGACAGTGCCAGTGTTCCAGTCACCGGCACTCAAGAGGCAGTTACGACTGGCGATCAGATTCGTGTACAAACCGATGTACTGGATCTTGTTATCGACAGTCGTGGCGGTGATATTATCTACGCCGCTTTGCTGGATCACAAAGACCGAATTACCGCCTATGATCCCTTTGTTCTGCTGGAACAAAATGCCAACCGTACCTATGTGGCCCAAAGTGGACTTGTAGGGCGTGATGGTCCCGATGCCAGTGCAGAAGGACGGCCAGTATTTAATTCAGCGTCTACCAGCTATTCAATCGATGACGATGAATCGCTAACGGTCGACCTGGAATACACCACCGATGCTGGCGTTAACATCATCAAACGTTACACCTTCGATCGCGGCAGCTACCGAATTGGTCTGAATTATCTGATTGATAACCAGAGTGAAGAGTCGTTTCGCTCGACCCTGTTTGGACAGTTAAAGCGTGATCAGAGCGCAGACCCTACCAGCGGAACTTCCGTTGGTATGAAGTCCTATCTGGGAGCTGTTTTCTCTACGGATGAAAACAAGTACGAAAAAGTGACGTTCAAAGACATGGGCAAAGCCAACTTCAATCAAACCAGTCAGGCTGGTTGGGTGGCGTTCAGTCAGCATTATTTCGTCAGCGCCTGGGTACCAAGCCCGGATGAAACACACACCTTCCAGACCCGCCAGGTAAATAATGATTTTATCGCAGGCTTCCTGTCTCCAGCGGTTGAAGTTCTACCGGGTAGCAGCAGTGAAGTCAGCGCCCATCTGTATATTGGTCCCAAGGATCAGGAGCAATTGGAAGCCACGGCACCTAACCTGAAACTCACAGTAGATTACGGCTGGCTCTGGTGGATTGCTTATCCACTTTACTGGCTGCTGACCACTATTCAGGGTTTTGTAGGCAATTGGGGGCTGGCCATTATCGGCATCACTGTTGTCGTCAAAGCGGCCTTGTTCAAGCTTAACGCTAAAGCCTTCCGTTCCATGGCAAAAATGCGCAAGTTTGGCCCTGAAATGATGCGTATGAAAGAGCTCTATGGTGACGACCGCCAGAAGATGTCTCAGGAGATGATGAAGCTCTACAAAAAAGAGAAAATCAATCCCCTGGGTGGCTGTTTGCCTATCGTGGCACAGATGCCAGTGTTCATTGCTCTGTACTGGGTACTAATGGAATCGGTTGAGCTGCGTCATGCACCGTTCTTCTTGTACATTCAGGACTTGTCAGTGATGGATCCTTATTTCATCCTGCCGATCCTGATGGGTATCACCATGTTCCTGCAGCAGAAGCTGAACCCGACACCGCCCGATCCAATGCAGGCAAAGATCATGAAAATGCTACCTATTATTTTCACCTTCTTCTTCCTGTGGTTCCCGGCAGGTCTGGTACTTTACTGGCTGGTCAACAACATTCTGTCGATCGCACAGCAGTGGTACATCACTCGCCAGATTGAAAAAGAAGGCACCTGATAACCAACCGGCGATAGATTCGCCGCTCCTGCGCAACCGTGCACCCGCGGCATATAGCGCCATGGACGGCGCGTATGCAGACTACGCAGGAGCGGTTTTCTGCCAGTACATCCTGTACATAAAAAGGCTCCGTAAGGGGTCTTTTTTCGTTATAGTGACGCACAAACCACCCAGCACCATGAGGAAGATCGATGCTCAGCCAACACCAAGACACTATCGCGGCACAAGCCACGGCTCCCGGTCGTGGCGGCGTTGGTATCATCCGTGTATCAGGCCCACTGGCTCTGGCTATTGCCAGAGAAGTGTTGCAGCGTGAGCCTAGCCCACGCTACGCCCACTACGGTGACTTTTATGCCGCCGATGGCCAGAGCATAGATCAAGGCATTGGCCTGTATTTCCCCGGCCCCAATTCCTTCACCGGTGAGGAGGTGCTGGAACTCCAGGCGCATGGTGGCCCGGTAGTAATGGATTTCATACTGCAGCGCGTGATCAGCCTGGGCGCACGACCGGCACGACCCGGAGAATTTTCCGAGCGCGCCTTTCTGAATGACAAGCTGGACCTGGCGCAGGCCGAAGCCATAGCTGACCTGATCAACAGCACCTCGGAACAAGCCGCACGCTGCGCCCTGCGTTCACTGCAAGGCGCGTTTTCAGCACGTATCCATGCTCTGGTGGAACGACTCATCCAGTTGCGGATCTATGTAGAAGCCGCCATAGACTTCCCGGAAGAAGAGATCGACTTTCTTGCTGATGGCAAAGTAGAGCAGGATTTACTCGCTATCATTACCGACCTTGAAGCGGTGCAGCGCGAAGCGCATCAGGGCAGCTTAATGCGCGAAGGCATGCATGTAGTGATTGCCGGAAAGCCCAATGCAGGCAAATCCAGCCTGTTGAATGCACTGGCAGGGCGTGAAACGGCCATCGTCACCGATATTGCTGGCACGACACGTGATGTGCTCAGAGAGCATATTCACATCGATGGCATGCCCTTGCACATTATCGACACAGCCGGTTTACGTGACGCTCCAGACCAGGTTGAAAAAATCGGCATCGACCGTGCCTGGCAGGAAATACACAAAGCGGATCGCATCCTTATGGTGGTCGACAGCAGCGAAACCAACGCTACTACTCCCGAACAGATCTGGCCTGAATTTGTCGCCCAACTAGCCGATGCCAGTAAAGTCACCGTTATCCGCAACAAGATAGATCTACGAGCTGAAGAACCCCAACTTATCCAGGGAAGTGATTACTCACTTATCTCTCTGTCCGCCAAACAAGGGCAGGGAATAGAAATACTACGTAACCACCTGAAAGCCTCTATTGGCTTCAGCAACACCACCGAAGGCGGCTTTATGGCACGTAGACGCCATCTGGATGCGCTGGAGCACTGCCATCAACAACTCGATAATGGACTGGAGCAACTTCAGGGCTATAGCGCAGGTGAACTGCTAGCGGAAGATCTGCGCATGGCTCAGCAAAGCCTGGGAGAGATCACCGGAGAATTCACTCCAGATAATCTGCTCGGTCGGATCTTTTCGAGCTTTTGTATCGGGAAGTAAAATAGTAAAACGCATCAAATCAACATTATGATTTTAAAATAATTTAATTTTACTTGGTGGGAATCAGTTTGGGGGAGACGCCCTAAACTTGCCTAATCGGCCAAGAAAGAACGAATATTGTTCCTCCACGGCCTGAGGGTTGGCAGACCACATAACCGCCGTGAGCTTCAACAACAGCTTTAACGACGGCGAGACCTAGCCCACTGCCGCCACTGGTTCGAGAGCGAGACGGATCTACTCGGCGAAATGCCTCAAATACGTAGTTTGCAGCTTCAGCAGGGATGCCAGGGCCTTCATCTTCCACACTTAGATAACAACTTGTGCCAGAACTGTAGAGGCGTACAGTCAAAGCTCCAGGATCGGCATGCTGGCGAGCATTTTCCAGCAGCGCCATCAGCGCTTGACGTATTCGTATAGCATCACAGTAGACTTGAAGTGTTGTATCGAGTTCCTGTTTCAGGATGATTCCTCTCGCATTTAAAGCCGTAGCGAAAGTCTCAATCACCGCACGGATTTCCTCGGCTAAACAGACCTCAACCCGCTGTAACTCTAAGTGGCCACTGTCATTGAGGCTCAGCACACGCAAGTCTTCGATCAGACGATTGAGTCCTTCGACCTGCCGTAGCAGTCCCTCGAAGAGCTCACTGCTGGGACTAAAAACACCTTCAGCCAAGCCTTGCAAACGACCACGCAGAATGGTTACCGGGGTACGGAGTTCGTGAGCGATTGCGGCGTTCCAAAATTCCCGCTCGCGGGTCATATACTCTAAACGCTCGGCCATAGCATTAAAGTCAGACACCAGTTGTGCCGTCTCCCCCATCGCATGCTGGTCCATTCGCGCGCGAGCGTTGAGCTTACCCTGAGCCACTTCGCGCAGGCTATACGCCACAGAGTTCAGAGGTGTAAGAATTCGCCGTGACAGACGAATGGCGACAAATAACGCCATCCCCAGTGCGGCTATGATAGTGCAAAAAATCCAGATCATCTCCACCCGTGAGGGTATCCAGGTTTCGGATATACTGTCTGGCAGGTAGGCCACCGCGATGGCATAGAATACATAGGAGCCGAACACCGACAAGAAAATAATACCTAAAGCCATTACCGCTACGGACTGGACAATTTGTCTGCGTATACCCGGTGCTTGCCTCATACCTCACCACCAAAGCGATAGCCAACCCCCCAGACACTGAGAGGCACTCCTTGAATATCAAGGGATTCAAGTTTTTTACGCAGCTTACTGATATGACTGTCAACGGTACGTTCCTGAGTATCACCCTCAGGCAAGCAATTAATTAACAGCTCCTCACGACTGAAAGCACGTTTAGGCGCACGCATCAGGCAGGCGAGCAGTTTAAACTCAGTCAGAGTCAGATCTAGTATCTGCTGCTGACCATTACAGATTACACTGGCCTCGTGGCTGTCTAAGTCGATTTGGAGCTGGCTGACGCGCAACATTTGGGTAGTAGTGGGCGTGTTAGTCCGGGCGCGTCGCAGTACCGCCTGTACCCTGGCCACCACTTCGGCCGGGTTGAATGGTTTAACCACGTAGTCGTCTGCACCGAGGCGTAACCCCATTAATTTATCGATATCCTGATCAAGCGCGGTGAGCATTATCACTGGCGTGTCACCACGGGAGCGAATTTCATTCAGTACATTCCAGCCATCTATATTCGGCATCTGTACATCGAGTAGCAGTAGATCTGGCTTAAATGTTTGATGCATGGCTAACGCTTGGAGACCATCCGTAGCATGTTGGGTTCGCAACCCGCTGCGCTGCAAATAGGCAATGAGGATCTCGGCAATCTCGGCTTCATCCTCGGCAATCAATACGAGTGCCGAAGTCATAGAGCTTACGGGTGTATTGAAATTGGACATGAATCGCTCCAACGCTAAAATTGTTGAACATTATCACTCCCTCCATACATTCTCCATAAAGCCTCGAATAATTCGCAATAGCGACTGGTTAAAATTCAGTCTTGGTTCTCTAACGCTTGATAAAACGCCATTAGGGACAGCACGGTACATTGAGGAGTATAGGTTATGTTCATCAAACAGCGGCACTTAAGCTTTGTGTTAGTGTTAGGAATTGCCGTGTTAGGATTGGTAGGTTGTGATTCAGCGGAGCAGGATGAAGATACATCTGCTCCGGTTCATGTGTCGGTGATGACACTAGAAAACGAAGAATTACTGGTTACTGAAGACCTAGTCGGTCGCGTAGCTGCTGTTCGCAGCGCTGAGATCCGCGCGCAAATTAGCGGCATAGTTCAAAATCGTCTATTCGAACAGGGCACCGATATAAAATCTGGCACAGTACTGTTCCAAATAAATCCTGCGCCATTTCAAGCTGATGTTGATATTGCTGCGGCAGCTTTACAGCGTGCCGAAGCGGTATTGTTTCGGGCTCGTCAAGAGGCTGAACGTTTGTCCTCTTTGATACAAACCAAGGCTGTCAGCTTACAAATGTATGACGATGCTATTTCCCTGCGTGATCAGGCTGCCGCAGATGTAGCCCAAACCAGAGCGGTGCTGGCGCGGCGTCAGCTGGATCTACAGTTCGCCAGCGTCGATGCTCCGATCTCAGGACGTATAGATCAGGCCTTAGTGAGCGAAGGTGTATTGGTCTCACCGACCGATACCACACCCATGGCGAGGATCCAACAAGTCGACCAAGTGTACGTCGATGTACGTCTGCCAGCATCAATGTTGGAGGCGATGCGTCAGCAGGCAAGTTCCGGAGTCCCGGAGTTAGCAGTTGAGATCCTAAGCAGTGATGGCAAGCCTCTTGGCATGCAGGGGCATATCTTATTTTCCGGGATTGAGGTAGATGCAGGTACCGGCGATGTGCTGCTGCGCGTACTGGTCGATAACCCGCAGCATCGTCTGTTACCAGGTCTTTTCGTAAAGGCTCGGATCCCTCAAGCTTACTATCCCTCCACGCTGAGCCTGCCTCAGCAGGCTGTCACCCGCAAGGCAGGACAGGCCAACGTCTGGGTGCTGGATGCCCAAGGCCTGGCACAACGAGTGGCAGTTAAGGTCGATGAGCTAGTGGCACGCCGCTACCGCGTAGTGTCCGGGCTAAGCGCCAGCCAGCAGGTAGTCATTGAAGGCATCGAGCGCCTGAGCCCAGGTACACAAGTCATCGCTCAAACCTGGCAACCCGCTGTACCCACTCAGCAACTTAGTGCCGACGTGCGCTGAATTTGGAGAAGTTGCCATGCCCCAGTTTTTTATCAACCGCCCAGTATTTGCCTGGGTGATCGCCTTATTTATCGTGCTGATTGGTGTCATCGCCATTCCTCAATTGCCGATCTCTCGCTACCCTTCAGTGGCACCCGTGTCGGTAACTATTTACGCTTCTTATCCGGGAGCCACTCCACAGACACTCAACGATTCTGTGGTAAGCCTAGTCGAGCGCGAACTATCGGGAGTAAAGAACCTACTGTACTTCGAGTCATCTGTAGACAGCTCGGGCAGTGCACAAATCATAGCTACCTTCAAACCGGGCACAGATGCGGAGATGGCTCAAGTCGACGTGCAAAACCGCATTAAGGCTGTCGAACCACGCTTGCCTCAGGTCGTGCGACAGAGCGGCCTTCAGGTTGAGTCAGCTGCCTCAAGCTTTCTGATGATGGTCAGCATGACCTCGCCTAATGGCCAGTTCGACGAAATCGCGCTAAACGACTATTTGGCGCGCAATATTGTCGAAGAGTTGCGCCGAATCGACGGTGTCGGACGTGTACAATTATTTGGCGCCGAGCAGGCCATGCGCGTCTGGGTCGACCCGAACAAACTCACCGCCTACGGCCTGACAATGAACGACCTTGCTCTGGCTATCGAGCAGCAGAACACACAGATAGCTCCTGGACGGATAGGCGACGAACCAGCACTACAGGGTCAGCGCCTGACCGTGCCACTGACGGTGCAGGGACAATTGACAACCCCCGAGGAGTTTGCAGCTGTTGTCCTGCGCGCTGGTGCCGATGGCGCCAAATTGGTACTCAGTGACGTAGCGCGGGTCGAGCTGGGTGCTCAGTCCTACGGTTTTTCTAACCGTGAGAATGGTGTAGCGGCTACCAGTGCAGCTATCCAGCTCTCGCCTGGTGCCAATGCTGTACGCACCGCCTCGGCGGTACGTGCGCGTTTGGCCGAACTGGTGCCAAGCATGCCCACCGGCATGAGCTACTCGGTGCCATTCGATACCGCACCCTTCGTCAAGGTGTCTATCGAGAAGGTGATCTATACTCTGTTTGAAGCTATGGCACTGGTTTTTATGGTGATGTTCCTGTTCCTACAGAACCTGCGCTATACACTGATCCCGGCTATCGTCGCCCCCATAGCACTGCTCGGTACCTTCGCGGTGATGTTGCTGGCTGGCTTCTCGATAAACTCGCTGACCATGTTCGGCATGGTACTGGCGATTGGCATTATTGTTGACGACGCTATTGTGGTGGTGGAAAACGTCGAACGGCTAATGGCCACCCAGGGATTATCGCCGAAGGAGGCGACCGCACGGGCAATGAAGGAAATTACCGGCGCGGTGATCGGTATAACCCTGGTGCTGACAGCGGTGTTCATCCCCATGGCCTTCGGCAGCGGCTCGGTGGGGGTAATTTACCAGCAATTTACTTTGTCAATGGCGGTGTCGATCCTTTTCTCGGCCTTCCTGGCCCTGACATTGACTCCAGCCCTATGCGCCACACTGTTGCGTCCGGTCAGTGCAGATCATCACCACAAAGGCGGTTTCTTCGGTGCCTTCAACCGTGGTTTTGAATACCTAACGGCGGCCTACAGCACACGCGTGGCACGCCTGGCAGGGCGCAGTGGGCAGATGATGGCGGCATTCGCCGTGCTCTGCGCGGTGCTGATCATCGCTGCCGGACAATTACCGTCGTCTTTCCTGCCCGAAGAAGACCAAGGCTACTTCATGACCTCCATCCAATTACCAACAGGTGCTACTAGCGAGCGCACACTGGATGTGGTCAAAGCCTACGAATCGCACGTCGCCTCGCGCCCGGCGTTGGAAACCAACATGGTAGTACTGGGCTTCAGCTTTGCTGGCTCGGGGTCCAATGCCGCCATGGCCTTCACCATGCTCAAGGACTGGGATCAGCGCAATGGCGCCACGACTGCCGAAGAAGCGGCACTCGCACAACAAGCTATGGCAGATAACGTTGAAGGCACAGTGATGAGCCTGATGCCGCCAGCCATTGACGAACTGGGCACTTCCTCCGGTTTCACTCTATTCCTGCAGGATCGGGGCAACCGGAGCGAAGCAGCATTATTGGCAGCACAGACACATTTGCTGGCACTGGCCGCACAGAGCGAGGTGGTCAGCGATGTCTACCAGGACGGTCTGCCTCCCGGCGAGAGCATTAGCCTGGAGATCGATCGGCCAAAAGCCGAGGCTATGGGGCTGTCCTTCGCGGCGATAAGCAGCACACTTTCGGCGGCCATGGGCTCACTGTATGTCAATGACTTCCCTAATACCGGACGTATGCAGCAAGTCATTCTGCAAGCCGAGGCGTCTGCGCGCATGCAACTAGACGACGTGCTCGGCCTGCGCGTGCGCAATGCCAGCGGTGGCATGGTGCCACTACGCGAAGTGGTGACGCTGAAATGGAGTGAATCGCCGCAGCAAATGATGCGCTACCAGGGCTTTCCGGCGGTGCGTATTTCCGGGGGTGCCGCTCCTGGCGTATCCAGCGGCGCAGCGATGGCCGAGATGGAACGCCTGGTGGCGCAGTTGCCGCAAGGCTTTGCGGTAGCTTGGACTGGGGCATCATTGCAGGAGCGTCAGTCTGCGGCACAGGCGCCGCTGCTGATGTTGCTGTCCGCGCTAGTGGTATTCTTGGTGCTCGCGGCGCTGTACGAGAGCTGGTCGATTCCGCTGTCGGTCATGTTGGTGGTGCCGCTAGGCCTACTCGGCGCGGTGGCGGCGGTCATGCTGCGTGGTATGCCCAATGACGTGTTCTTCAAGGTGGGGATGATCACCATCATTGGTCTATCGGCAAAAAACGCCATCCTCATTGTCGAGTTCGCCCGTCAGTTGCACGCTGAGGGCCATACGCTAATTGATGCAGCAGTGACCGCCGCACGCCTGCGTCTGCGTCCAATCCTGATGACATCACTTGCCTTCACCCTCGGCGTGGTGCCGCTGATGCTCGCCAGCGGTGCCAGCGCGGAAACTCAACATGCCATAGGTACTGGCGTATTCGGTGGCATGCTCAGCGGCACCTTGCTGGCGATATTCTTCGTTCCAGCCTTTTTCGTTTTTGTCATTGGCACACAGGAGCGCTTGAATAGAAACGTCCATGACAAAACCTGACGAAGGGCTGCACTCTACATGTGCACCGACAGCCTTCTAACGCGCTGAGTGGTTTTACATTTTTGTTTCTGTATCGGAAAGTGATCAGGGCTTAAGTAAAACCTTTCCTTTGCGACCCGGCTGGAGCGTGGCACGCACGGCCTCAGCCGCTTCAGCCAGGTCATAAATCGCATCGACAGGCAGCTGCAGTTCTCCACCGCCAATGCGCTGGAAGAGCTCGCCGACCAGCCGCTGCTTGTCTTCCTGGCTCATCTCCTGACTGACCTTGCTACCCCAAAACCCCTTAACCGTAGCCTGCTTAAAAATCACGTCGCCGGAACCTATGTTCATCGGCTCGCCCGTCATGGAGCCGAAGGATACCAGGGTGCCTCCTTCGCCCAGAAGCGTCATGAGTTCACCGCTGGCCTTGCCACCCACAGAGTCAACCGCCGCACTGATCGGTGTATCACCGACAATAGCACGAACCTGGTCCTGCCAATCCGCCTGGGCAGTGGAAACCGCATTGCGAATACCTAACGCAGCCAGTTCGTCCACACCTTCATCACGGCGCACCAGATTGATCGTATGCACGCCACGGGCCGCTGCGAGCATGGCCAGTGTCTTGCCAACCGTGCCATTGGCGGTGTTTTGCAAAACCCATTGCCCAGACTCTACTTGCAGAAACTCCAGCAGCATCAACGCACTCAGAGGCATGGCAATTAACTGCGCTGCCGTTTCATCGCTGATTGCCTCAGGTACCGGAATGGTCATGCCAGCCGGGGAGGTGAAAAATTCGGCCCAAGTGCCGTGCGCACTGGCAACGGCAACGCGCTGACCGATAGAGAAACCCGTTACGCCTTCGCCAAGCGCATCGACAATGCCGACGGCTTCACTGCCGCCTATGGCAGGCAATTGAGGTTTATAGCCGTATTGGCCACGTATGGTCCAGAGGTCATGGTGGTGGATAGCAGCCAGGATAGTCTTAACTCGCACCTTGCCGGGACCCGGTTGCGGGATCGGGCTGTCGCCCAGAGTAAGCACATCAGCAGGTTCGCCGAAACTGGCATGAATAGCACTGCGCATAATAAGCTCCTTGAATAAATGAATTAAGCTAGTCGATTCACGACAGCAGCTTGAGTAACGCCTCAGCTGTGACCTCAGAGCTGGCAGGATTCTGGCCAGTCACCAGGTGACCATCAGTCACAGTCAGCGGCTGCCAATCGGCTCCTTTTTCATACAACCCACCCAAACGCTTGAATTCATCTTCGATCAGGAATGGCACCACTTCAGTAAGGCCTACAGCCTCTTCTTCGCTATTAGAGAAGCCGGTAACTTTGCGTCCAGATATTAGTGGTTGACCGGCGTCATTGCGCGCTTTGATAAGTGCACCAGGCGCATGACAGACCAGCCCAACCGGCTTATCGGCACGTGCGAAAGCCTCGATCAGTGCAATGGACGTCACGTCATTGGCAAGATCCCACAAGGGGCCATGGCCTCCTGGGTAGAACACCGCATCGAAATCAGCAGCGTCAACCTGCGTCAGCGGCAGGGTGGCAGCCAGCTGTTGCTTAGCTTCATTATCTTGGTAAAAGCGTTCAGTGGCTGGAGTTTGTGCTGTAGGTTCATCACTCTTTGGATCGAGCGGCGGTTGACCGCCAGCGGGTGAAGCCAGGGTGATCTTCGCACCGGCCTCTTTAAATACGTAGTAAGGTGCCGCGAATTCTTCCAGCCAAAAACCGGTTTTTTGGCCCGTATCGCCAAGGCGGTCGTGTGAGGTCAAAACCATCAGTATATTCATGGATTACTCCTTTGCATTTTCTTTTCTGAGTTGAAATGAAGTCGCCGTGTAGAAGCAACCTTGCAAAGCAGTCTAGTAAAAATTAGACCGGTCGTCTAGCAAAATGGGAAATTTATTAAATCACACGCTGCGCTTAACCCCAGCTTAGGCGCTCTGAGCTTACCCCGAAAAGGCTTGCAGTTAGATATCTGTTTTTAACCAACGCGGCTGGATGTCTTGGAAGAGTTAAGAATTAATCAATCAAACCCAGCATGCGCTTAGTAGCGACCAAGGCAGACTCAAGAGGTTTACGATCGCGGGTGATTTTGGCGCGTAAGCTTGCTCCCATCCACAACTGATACAGAATGACTGCCGCTTCGCGGCTTTCAGTCCAGGGCTGCAAAGAGCCATCGGTAATACCTTCCTCCAGGGTATGTGCAATACGCGCAATGATGCGATCCGTTCCCTGTTCAAGCACCTTGCGCATACCTTCAGACAAGTCGCTAACCTCAGCGGCCAGTTTGACCGCCAGGCATTTGCCCTTAGGGTCACTATCGGCCTCAATATCGACCCAGTATTGCCAATACCGCATCAACCGCTGCGCAGCGGATTGACCAGGTTGAGTCAATACAGCTTCAAGCTGAACGGAGTATTCAGCAAAATAGGTTTCCAACAAGGCTTCACCAAAGCCTTCTTTCGATTTGAAATAGTGATAGAAGGAGCCTTTAGGTACGCTGGCTGCGAGAAGAATTTCGTTGAGGCCAACAGCAACAAAGCCCTTACCACTAATGATAGGCTTAGCCGTGTCCAGGATGTGTTTGCGAACGTCGGTAGTAGTAGCTGATTTCATGGGCCTATATTATATTTTCATTAGACCAGTTGTCTAGAAACTTAATCAGGAAACCTAGCTAAATACTGTTAACTCGGACATACAACCTATGTGCTAGACTTTTCGAGCTAGATGATGATCTTTCATGAACACCATTACGCACCCGAAGGATAAATTAAATGACTGATGCTGCCGACAAAAAATCATCCAACCTAAGCAATATTACCACACTGTTTTTTGATGTTAACGAAACGCTGTTAGACATACAGCCGCTGAAAGACGTGATTAGCAAGACGTTAGACAATCGAAAGGAGCTTGCGGATCTGTGGTTTATTTCACTACTGCACCATTCACTGATTGATACCGCCAGTGGGGGTTGGCATTCCTTTGCCGAAATCGGCAACGCCGTACTCACTATGCTGGCAGCGCAGCATAATATCCAGCTTAGTGATGATGCGCCATCGCTTGCTGAAGCGCTGTCGCAGTTACCACCTCATGCCGATGTTATTGCAGCGCTTTCGGTACTCCAGCAGAAGGGCTTCAAGCTGGTTGCATTGACTAATTCATCGCAAGCGTTGGCTGACAAGCAGTTGAATCACGCCGGCATTATTCACTTTTTTGATAGGGTACTGAGCGTCGAGAGCATCAAGACCTATAAGCCTGATTTAAAAGTATATTGCTGGGCCGCTGAGCAAATGCATGTTTCACGTGAAAACAGCCTGATGATTGCAGCCCACAGCTGGGATGTTGGCGGAGCAAAGCGTGCAGGTATGCACACAGCCTTTATCGCCCGCAAAGGTCAGAGCCTGTCGCCATTAATGCCAGCTCCTGATCTTATTTGCGAGGATTTCAATGCTTTGGCTGACTCCCTGCTTACTAAAGAAAAGCTATGATTATCTATGATTTACGTCGACGTTGCTCAGCACTAGTCGGGATGTGCATGATCGCTGCTGGAATCTCATCGAGCGGCAGGGATCGATCCACTGCATCGAGCTTAACGGCTTCCTTGGGCATACCATAGACGACACAAGTCTCCTCATCCTGAGCCAAGGTCCAGGCACCGGCATCGCGCATCTCCTTGAGGCCTCGAGCGCCATCATCACCCATCCCGGTCATGATGATCCCGAGCGCGTTGCGACCTGCAAATTTTGCCACTGAGCGGAACAAAACATCTACAGAGGGCCGGTGACGGCTTACCGGTGGGCCATCAACGATATCGACGTGGTACTGCGCACCACTGCGCTTAAGTAACATGTGTCGTCCGCCAGGTGCTATCAGTACCCGCCCAGGCCTGACGCGATCACCACTGACGGCCTCGCGTACTTCCATCTGACACAGGCCATCAAGACGCCGGGCAAAGGCTTCAGTAAATTTTTCTGGCATATGTTGGACCACGATAATGCCGGGGCAAACACGGGGCAGGGCGGTCAAAACCACCTCCAACGCCTGGGTACCCCCGGTCGAGGTGCCTATGGCAACTACTGTATCAGTGGTCTGAGACAGAGTGCCAGTTCCAGCTTGAATAATGGCATCAGCAGACAACTTAGGTTGAACTTTCGACAAGGTAGTAGTTCCAGCCAATCGCCGCGGATTGGCACGCGCCGCGGCTTTCACCGCTCCAATAAGGTCACAGGATGCATCCTGTAAATATTGCTTCAAGCCAATCTTGGGTTTAGTGACAATGCCCACGGCACCCGCCGATAACGCCAGCATAGTGGTTTCAGCACCTTTCTCGGTTAGGGTCGAGCAGATCACCACCGGCGTTGGATGTTCCGCCATGATTTTACGCAAAAAGGTGATGCCGTCCATGCGCGGCATCTCCACGTCAAGCACAATCACATCCGGCCAGGCTTTCGCCATCCGCTCAATGGCAAAGAGGGGATCAGACGCCGCACCGATTACCTCAATACCAGGATCTTCCGACAGCGTAGCGGAAAGCACCTGACGCACCACAGCAGAATCATCGACGATAAATACTTTAATGGCAGACAAGAAAGGTCCACTCCTATGCAGATTTTTAAGTAGCCCCACGGTCAACGCAGAGTTGGGGTTTCGATTTCAGCGGCGGCAAACGCCATAAATGCCTGCTCTGGCATAGGCCGGGCGTAAAGATACCCTTGTGCCAACCTGCAACCTATAGCAGCCAGAACTTCCGCCTGTGCTGGTTCCTCTACACCCTCGGCAATCACCTGCATGCCAAGTCGAACCGCCATGCTGGCAATAGATTCAACAATTGCACGACTGCCCTCCATGGAAACTATATCCTGTACGAACGAACGATCAATTTTCAGGTAGTCTATGTCGAATTTTTTTAGGTACGACAGTGCCGAATAGCCGGTACCAAAATCGTCTAGCGATATGGCTATACCCGCGCTACGGAAGGCCGTCAACTGTCGCATCACGTCGGGGCGATCATCCAATAGCAGCCCTTCGGTAATCTCAACACCCAGCGCTTCCCCCGGAATCCCTTGGTTGTGTAGATGAGCGAGCCAATCATCGCAACCCTCACGGGTAAAGAACTGCCGCGGCGAACGGTTGACACTGATACGGCGCAACACACAGTCTCCCGTCCATGCCTGGTGGTTCCATTGCATCGCCACCCGTGCAGCCTCCCGAAAAACCCAATTACCGATTTCGTGAATAGCACCGGTTTCTTCAGCGATAGGAATAAAAACCTCAGGTGACACCTGCCCGAGTTCGGGGTGTTCCCAGCGTAACAACGCCTCAGCCTTGATCACTCGACCACTGACCATGTCGATGATCGGCTGATAGTGCACAGATAACTGTTCGGCTTTCAGCGCAGTTCGCAAATCACTGGCGAGGCGCACCCGTAACTGAATCTTTTCGCGCATCGCCTCGTCAAAGATACGCAGGCAATTACGCCCCGCGGCCTTGGCAGCGAACAACGCCTGATCCGCATAACTAAGCAGCTCATCCATATCCCGTGCCTGCTCTGGATAGAGCGCAATACCTATACTAACCGATGCCCACACGTTGCTATGACCTATCTCATAGTCGCCGGCCAGTGCCGTACGCAGAGCTTCTGCTGTGGACTCGGCATGCGTTACATTCGACAGTACGGCAATAAATTCATCGCCGCTCATGCGAGCGACCAGATCCTCTTCGGATACCAAAAAGCGTAGACGGCGTGCCACCAGCTCCAGCATTTGGTCACCTTGATGGTGTCCCAGGGTATCGTTTATCTCTTTAAAATTGTCGATATCTATGTACAAGAGTGCCAACTGCTTACTCTTACGCAGCCTATCGGCCAGACGTACATTCAACAGTGTACGATTTGGTAGACCGGTCAAGGCATCGTAGTTTGCCTGGTAGCGGATGTGCGCCTCAGTACGACGACGTTCCATCACCAGTCGAGCCATCTGGCATGCCTGATCCATTGTAGCTTGATCCTGCGCGTCTGGTTGGCCTGCACGATCCCGAAAAAAGGCAAAGATACCCAGCAGTTCATCACTACTATCAAGAATAGGGGTCACCCAACAGCTGACCAATCCAGAGGCCAGCGCTAACACATGACAGGCCGAATCCAGGTAGTGATCAAGAAGATTAGCCACCGTTTCTGGCATCTTCAAATAAGCTGATCTTCCGAACACATCGGCGGATTCAGAAATAGCGCCACCCTCAACGGCTTGCACAAACACTTCCGGCAGACTGGGCGCAATACACGACTCTAAGCAGATGCGCTCAGCATCAGGCAACAGGATGGCGCTCAACAGGTCTGGGCGCGAAATCTCGGCAAACACCACGACTCTGGCCAACACCTCACGTAAGTCCGCTCCAGCCGAGAGCAGATCAAATACTTCGGTACGCACAACTTCCTGAGACTCCCGCCTTAGGCGTTGGGTGATGTCGTGAACGATATATATCACCCGTTGTACGCGGTCCTCTGCATCGAACAGTGGAATCAAGGTGTTTTCGACCTGACGACGGCCATCAGGTAACCCCAGCGTGTCACGAAAGCACACAGGGGCTGCATTTGCCACACAAGCACGCTCGGGTGACTCCGCCCCCATCAAGGTTACAGATGGAAGAACATCCTGTTTGCGTCGTCCGATACTTTCCGCCTCGCGCAGGCCGATCAGTCCCTCCGCTCGACGATTATAACCGGCCACAATGAGCTCGCCATCCGCGTCGACATCGAATAGAAACAGGCTGTCCAGCAGATTGTCATAGATGGTTTTATCACTGCGTTCCAGGCACATTTCCAGTGCCCGCCTCTCCAACCAATCAGCACAAGGTTCCCTTAATTGACGTGGTCGTAAGTCTCGGATACTACTGAGTAGGTAATTACACCCAGGCAGATCGAGTCGATTCAAGGTGACTTCGACAGGGATTTTATCGCCCAAGGCGACCAGATGCTCAGTCTCATAACTACGTGGCCGACCATCAGCTAAGGCCATGGAAATAGCCAAATCGGGGTCATGACAGGGGTCCCAGCGCGCCGGTGTCCAAGTCAACAAGGTCTCCAAATCTACGCCGAAGTGCTGGCACGCGGCCTCGTTGGCATATATCACACGCGCCTCGTTGGCCATATCATGGACCATGATCACCACATCAACCACCGAGTCGACCACAGCACGGCACAAATTCGCGTCCGTAGGTCGAGAATACCGAGATAGACTCATCGCTTCCTCCTAGTCGACTGGGTCACAGGATCCCGCTTCGGCAATTCGTTGGCAGGCTCAAGCCCCATATAATCCAATGGCGTAAGCAATGCCGTGTTCAGTTGAACAGGCTCCCAACTCGCTTTCAGCGCCGTGTGCCGTAGTGATACAAAACCACTCCATATATCAAAAATCAGGTAACGGTGACCGCAACCCTGCACGTGCTCGGATACGCAGGTAAAGCCGTAACGCGCACTCAGTTCACGGGCTGTTTGCACGTTTTTGAAGCCAATGTGACTGGCATCGGTGCGCATGATGCCGGGAAACATATTACCGCCACCGAATATTTTCAGTTGATACTCGCTTGGCCGAGCTCCCATCTTGCCGATATCCCGCAGCAGCAACTCCATCGCCTCGTCAGCATAACGGCCATCCAGCACAGTCTGCGGTGAACGCACCCGGCCAGGCAGCATAAAATGACACATACCACCGACACGCAGGTGAGGATGCCAAATCACCAGAGATACACAAGAACCCAGAAGAGTCCGGATACGCGTGTCCTGTCCGCCAAAATATAGATCGCCCGGTTGCAGGAAAATCTCTATAAAGTGTTCGGGTTCGAGCATCAGGGTTTCCTGTAGATCGAAGGCGACACCAACTTGAGCGCATCACTGACCCCATTCAGACTCTCCGAATGACTGACAAAAAAATAACCACCAGACCGCAGCCGCGGTAACAGGCGGTTCACCACCTGACGCTTGGTATCCACATCGAAATAAATCATCACGTTACGCAGGAAAATTGCATCGAAATCACCCAATTGCGGTAAAGGCTCGACCAGGTTCACCTGATGAAAGCTGACCCTATCTCGCAACTCAGAGCTAACCTTGAACGTCCCTGTCTGCGAGCCGATGCCCTTCAGACAAAATCGCTTCAGATAAGAACGCGGAATACCGTTAGTCCGCTCCAGTGAGTAGTGCCCTCCGCGAGCCTTCTCCAGCATATTCGTACTGATATCCGAACCAACGATCTCCCAAGGTCCATCGCCGAGTTTGTCAGCCAGTATCATCGCCAATGAATAGGCTTCCTCACCCGACGAACTGGCCGCGCTCCAGATTCGAAAAGGACGACCGAGTGGACGTGCCTGCAGCAGTTTCTCGGCTAGAAAGTCCATGTGTTTCGGTTCACGAAAAAAATAGGTTTCATTGGTGGTCAACAAATTGACCGCGATCTGCAATTCATCCTTATCCTGCATCAGGGATTCAAAATAGCCACTGAAATTCTTATGCCCATGCTGTCGTACGCGTTTAGACAGCCGACCCGTCACCAATGGTTTCTTGGCATCCGACAGGTTAATACCGGCGATGTTGTAGATCAGTTCCCTGAACTGCTTAAATTCATGATCAGTAAGTACGGCGTGGTTCATTCGCCTTACTCACTCAACAGAAAGCTGATTATGACTAACGGCTGAGACATCACGAGGACGGCAACTGTGCGAGTTCATCAACAGACAGCACCTTGTCAACATCGAGCATAATAATGAAACGGCCATTCACCTTACCCATACCCGCTATAAAGTCGGCGCGTATTTTCGCACCGAAGCTTGGCGGGGGTTCGATTTCACTGGGTGATATTTCCAGCACCTCGTTCACCGCATCGACCATGACACCGATTACTTGCTGTTCATTGGCGCTGATCACTTCGATGATGACAATGCAGGTACGCCGAGTCAGTGCCGTCGTTCCCTTATTGAAGCGCGCCGCCAGGTCCACCACCGGTACCACCGCTCCGCGCAGATTAATCACCCCGCGAATGAACGACGGCATATTCGGTACTTCGGTCAACTGACCGTACTCAATAATCTCCTTAATACCGAGAATACCTATGGCATAGGTTTCACCCGTCAACATAAAGGTGAGGTATTGCTGCATTTCACTTGTATCAATTTGAGAGACGGCTTCTTCGGCTCTAGTCAAAGTATTCATATATTGCTCCTAGAAACTGACAAATTCGTCTTCGGACTTGCCAGTGAACTTGGATGAAGACTTAACAGCCGAATACCCCATGGCATTCTTAGGTTTGCGCACAGCGGTATGAGATTTTTCAGCACCGCCTTCATTGACCTTGAAAAACGCCATCAACTGCTGCAACTGCTCGGCCTGGCCGCTCATTTCTTCCGCTGTCGCTGCCAGTTCTTCCGATGAGCTGGCATTCTGCTGGGTGATCTGGTTCAACTGGTCCATCGCGGTATTAATCTGATTCACACCGACGGACTGCTCCTGCGATGCCGCGGTAATTTCCTGCACCAGGTCAGAGGTACGGTTAATTCCCGGTACGATCTCTTCCAGCAGTTTACCGGCCTTTTCAGCCAGCCCCACTGAGCTCTTCGCTACTTCGCCGATTTCCTGCGCGGCTACCTGGCTGCGCTCAGCCAACTTCCGCACTTCCGCCGCAACCACCGCAAAGCCTTTACCATGCTCACCGGCACGCGCCGCTTCGATGGCCGCGTTCAGGGCCAACAGGTTGGTTTGGTAAGCGATGTCATCGATAATGCTGATCTTGTCAGCAATGGTCTTCATCGCCGTCACGGTTTCTTTAACTGCCTCACCACCCTCATTCGCTTCCTGTGCGGCTTTAGACGCAATACCTTCAGTGACCTTGGCACTATCTGTATTCTGGTTAATCGAAGCGCCCATCTGCTCCACCGAAGCAGAGGTTTCTTCCACCGAAGCGGCCTGTTCGCTGGATGCCTGTGACATACTCTGCGCCGTTGCGCTGACTTCTTCTGAGGCAGATGACAAAGCATCGCCTGAGCTACGGACTTCGCCGATAATCTGCGACAACTTACCCACCATCCGCTGCATTGCAGCCAGCAATTGCCCTGTCTCGTCCTTAGAGTCCACGTCAATTGCTACCGTCAGGTCACCCTCAGCTAGTTTTTCGGCTACGCTAACTGCAGAACCAATCGGTCTTGTAATGCTGCGAGTGACCCAGAAAGCAACGCCGATAGAGAGCAGCGCTGCTGCGATAGCCAACGTCAGCATTAGAGTAAATGCAGTCTCGTAGTCCTGTTTTGCCGACCTAACGAGATCCGCATTCTGTACTTCCAGAAGCTCAACCATGCTATCGATCGCCGCAAACACTTTATCCTGTTCGCCTTGAACCTCGTCATGCAGGACTATTCTAGCTTCATCCTCTTGACCAGCCTGAGCAAGTTCAACGACTCTATTCATTAGAATACGGGTATTTGTCATTCCAGCGTCAATGTTTGCCATGACCGCTCTGGAATTATCCGTGGAAAGTAGACTAGAAAGTGTTTCTCTGGAATTGTTATAGTTATTACGTGCCACAACGACACGCTCATGCTGCACTTTCATATCCTCCGCATTGTTGTATATGATCATGTTGCGAACTGCTCGCGCGACGATGTTCACACTGCCGCGCATATCGTTAACCGCATCAATCTTGACGTTGTTTTCATTAACAACCACGTCAAAGTTGTGTTGTACCGCCGACAACCGGGTGATTCCAATAAAGGCAATGATCGACAGCAACAGCAGTACCAGGCCGAACCCCAGGCCCAGGCGCGTACCGATTTTCATATTCTTGAACATTTCAACTTTCCCCTTGAGAGAATTCACATCAGCTTTGAATTAATGCGGCTAACGCCACTACCAGTTAAAACCTAAACTAAGCAATCATTTCGTCGGAATGCCGTCATTCCATTGTCGCCAATTGCCCTGCGCCGCGCTCTTCACCACTCGTCACCTGCCGGATCAGCCCAGCAACATCAAGAATCAGCGCCACTTCACCACTGCCCAGAATTGTGAATCCACCAATGCCACGCACCACGGAAAACACCTTGCCGAGAGGTTTGATCACGGTCTGAAACTCGCCCATCAAGCGATCGACCACCAAACCCGCCTTATGCCCCGCATAGTTAACAACAACAATGTTCTCGCGCCGACTGGGTTCGCCTTGAATGTCGAACTGATCGCGCAGACGGACGTAGGGCAACACCTCACCACGCAGGTTGATATAATGACCAGAACGGGTGTCCTGCTGCGCCTGATCGAGTTCGATACACTCAACCACCATGTCCAGTGGCACGACATAGGAGGCGTCGCCGACTCCGATCAGAAAACCATCGATAATAGCCAGGGTGAGGGGCAGGCGGATGCGGACCATCGAGCCTTTACCTGGTTCACTATCCAGGTCGACGGTACCGCGCAACGCCTGAATGTTGCGACGTACCACATCCATGCCAACACCACGACCAGACAAGTTGCTGACCTGGTCAGCCGTAGAGAAACCCGGCTCGAAAATGAGGTTGTAGATTTCCTTGTCAGAGAGCACGGCATCGGCTGCAATCAGGCCCTTATCAACCGCCTTGGTATAAATACGGTCACGATCAAGACCGGCACCATCATCGGATACCTCTATAACGATGCTGCCAGCATCATGATAGGCATTAAGACGCACCTTTCCCTGCGGCGACTTGCCATTCGCCTGTCGAACCTCAGCGGATTCAATGCCGTGATCCATAGAGTTGCGCACCAAATGGGTCAGCGGATCACCAATGCGTTCCACCACGGTCTTGTCCAACTCAGTCTCACCACCGCTGATTTCCAGGTATATATCCTTGCCCAGTTCCTTGGATACGTCGCGCACCACGCGCTGAAAGCGGTTGAAAGTGCCACCGATCTGTACCATCCGTAGTGTGAGCGCAGAATCACGTACCTCTTCAACCAGGCGCGTCATGGTCTCGTTGGCTTCGTTCAGTTCAGCCATACCGGCCTTTTCAGCAATCAGACTGGCTCCGGCGCCAGCAATAATGAGCTCACCAATCAGGTTGATAAGCTGGTCTAGCTTGGCCGCATCGACACGGATCAATCCGGCATCACCACCACGGCTTTCCTTCACCTGCTTTTGCTTTTCCAGTGCTGCTTCGATCACCGCCGGACGAACCAGATGCTCCTCGACCAGTACTTCGCCGATAGGCCGCGTCGCTGGGCCTTCGAGCTTCGACTGTGTTGCAAGTACGCTATCCAGTTCAACTTGGGTGAGGGTGCCACAGCGAATCAAAATTTCACCCAGCCGCATCTCTTCTTCGGGCAGGTCGCGAATAAGGCCCTGGTATTCAATAATTTTGCTATGTGGTGGCAGGATACGTATCTCACAATCATCGCGGACGAAATCGAATACGCCCTCAATTTCGGCCTTGTCAGTATCGCTGTTAAAGGCAATTTCGAATCCGAGATAATTGGACTCTGGGTCCATCTCATCCGCATCCGGTAAGCGATCAAGCAACGTGACTATGCGGACTATGCGACCAAAGGTGCCGAGGTAGCGAATGAAGGAGGCGGGGTCCATGCCATTACGGAGCACATCCGCACCAAAGCGCAACGAGATATGCCAGTTATCCGTTTCAGCGGTGTCATCAACAAAACGCATCAGAGCATCCGCATCATCACCCCTACTTGCGTGCAGTGAGATGTGCCGCTTGTCAGTCTCTTCAGTGTCCTGTGCTGTCGCTGAACCAAGATAACCTTGCAACTGCTCGACTAGGCGCGTGCCATTTTTCTCAGTAGCATCATCCATGGATTCATCAGCGGCAATCAGTTCGATCAGCACGCCGACATGATCACAAACCTGCAACATCAGCGCTGATAAGTCATCATGAATAGAGAGTTCGCCATCACGCACTCGGTCAAGTACGCTCTCCGCTACATGGGTGAAAGCAACCAGATGATCCAGCCCAAACAGGCCAGCAGAACCTTTAATCGTGTGTGCCGCACGGAAGATCGCATTGATGATTTCCGGGTCGTCATCACACTGTTCCAACTGCAGCAACGCATCTTCCATCTGTTGCAGTAGTTCACGGCTTTCTGCAATGAAAGTCTGCAGCACTTCATCCATATTCATGGCGATTTCCTTGGGTCAGGAGGTCTTGGATTGGAGCAGCACTGGATCACCAAAATAGCCAGCGAGATCAAACAGCTGCATAATATCTACTACCGCTGGGCTATGCTCAGTCAGGCGCAGGCGTTTGCCGGTACGCCGTGCTTCTTGCGCCATCATCAGCAGAAGCTGCAGACCCGACGTATCGATCTCGCTCACATCAGCCAGGTGCAGTTCCATCTCGGTGCAGTGACCGAGCGTCTCAAGTAATTGTGGTTTCATGTCAGCAGCATGGTAAATATTGAGTTCGCCGCTCAAAAACGCCTGGCAGCTCCCCTTATCATCGGTTTGACTTTGGATATCCATCGGCTCTCCTTAGGGCAGTATCAGCTTTGAAACCGCCGTGAGCATCTGGGCTGGTTGGAAGGGCTTGACTACCCAAGCTTTAGCTCCAGCGGATTGACCTTCAGCTTTCTTGGCATCACCCGCTTCTGTGGTAAGCATAATCACCGGCGTGAACTTGTAGGCAGGCAGGGTCTTCATCTGCTTAACGAAGGTGATACCGTCCATGTTGGGCATATTCACGTCGCTGATAATCAGATGAATCTTGCGGCCATCCAGCTTGGACAGTGCGTCCTTACCATCGCAGGCTTCCACCACATCGTAGCCTGCGCCTTTGAGGGTAATGGCCACGACCTGACGGATAGAGGCGGAGTCATCAACGATTAATATGGTTTTTGCCATGAGTCATTCCTGTTATCAAAAGAAGGTAATTTCAGCATCGTCGGAGCGACTCTGATGGGTGTCATCATGCAACGCATGTTGCTCTGGGGTGGTGTAGGTGCGGCCGAGCTCGATCAACCAGTTATCAACATTCATGGGCTCCGGACGTTCACCAGTGC
This sequence comes from Nitrincola sp., assembly GCF_048264025.1. NCBI lineage: Bacteria > Pseudomonadati > Pseudomonadota > Gammaproteobacteria > Oceanospirillales > Oceanospirillaceae > Nitrincola > Nitrincola sp. The sequence continues at coordinate 23,981 of NZ_JBLXDN010000010.1, read as the reverse complement.
TCATTTGCTCTCTACGTGCACTGAGTTCGAGCTGAAGCTTGCCCATATCCTGGCTGACATGGTTCATGATCTGACTGACACGGTCCTGGAATTGCAGGGAGACAAGCACATGGCTTATCTGTGAACCAACCGCTTTGCTCTCGGAGTAGAGCACTTCAGTCGAATCAGCCAGTTCATCGGTGACCCTATGGAAACGCTCCAGAATGGAGCCGATCAGGTCTTCGGATTCGGCCAACATGGCACTATCGCGTTCAGCGGACTGCTGAGACATTTTTAGCGTGTTGGCAATGGCGGTATTGACGGCGGCAACCGTGTTGCCGATGCTCTTGCCCGTATTTCCCGATAACACGGACAGCGTACGTACCTCATCTGCCACCACCGCGAAACCGCGACCCGCCTCACCAGCGCGTGCAGCCTCGATAGCGGCGTTGAGGGCAAGCAGATTGGTTTGTCCAGCGATGACAGCAACGCTGTCAGCCATTTTCTTCAGTTCATCCGTTTTGCTGGCTAACTCAGCTATCTCGGCCAGGAGCGTTTCTTTTTCATCCAGTGTTGCACGCAGTGAGCGGATTATTGAATTAAGCTCAACCTGACTATCATTGAGTAGTGCAACCAGCCCAGTCCTATCGGAAGCCTGCGATGCCGATGTGGTTTCTTCGATCCGTTGCGACAGTTCGACAAAGCGATGGGTAAGATCCGTAACCGATTCTTCGGTATGGGCGCGCGCAAGTTCAACCTGACCCGACCAGACGGGCAGTACGCCAATGCACAACTGGCTCAGACCATTTTCACAATCTAACTGGGTCTGCTCACGCTCCTGATCAATCAGACGGTATATTTCGCACCGATAATTATTAAATACCTGAGTGCACTGATGCCGTGACCAGGCCGTTATTCCCCCACCAATTCCCAGTACAACCGCTGCATACACCACCTGTAACAGACCTAAACCACCCGCCATCAGTACAGCTACAGCACCCAAGGTTGTTATTGACAGGGTTGCAACGACTATCCACCGGATGATCTGCGCTTGGGTCTTTGTACTACCCGTTGTTTTCAAAGCCTGCTCATCAATCATCTCAGCCACATGTTCCTTCACACTTCCACTGCATCAGCCATATGAGGCAGTTAACAGGATCACTGCTCATTTCGTATAACTAGGATCAATGATCAGCACAGATGCTGTGAATCGGAACAATCTGATTTGAATTTAGGGATAAATGAAGCCACCGTAGTCCTATCCTGACATGGTGATTAAGTAGAGGGATCGAAACGTAACTTGCCGGGCCAAAGCGTTTGCATCTAACATTGTTCGAGAGTACAAGTGCCAGGTGATGGACGCCCTTGTAGAGTTATATGCAAATGAATTCAAAATCTTACAACGCAATGCTTTTAATCGTCGACAACACCCCAACCCGTCTTGAGTTGGCTGTTGAGGCTATTAAAGCGTGTGGTTACCGAGTATTCATTGCGCAGAGTGGCAAAGAGGCATTAGCTTACGCGAATCAAATACACCCAGACCTGATACTGCTCAATGCCATCCTTTCCGGTGAAGACGGTTTCGAGATCTGTCGATGCTTCAAGGCGAATACGCAAACCTGTGATATCCCGATCATATGCATGGTTCCTGAAGCGACCATCGAATACAAAGCTAAGTGTTTCGCTGCGGGTTGCATTGATTACATTGCCAATCCCTTGTATCTTGAAGAAGTTTCCTTTCGTGTAACCACCCATCTAGAACTAGCCACTGCCCGACGCGAACTGAGAACTCGAAACAGCCAACCGCAAAACCACGGACTAGCATTCAACACCGACAAGCGGCAATTACACAGCCAAGTGGGTCTGCTCAGCGATGCTAAGGCACTGCTTGCATTGAAGCGATTCGCGCTGGCTCGGATTCATGAGGCCGCGTTCCTGATTGATGAAACCGGACAACTTCACTACGTCAATCAAGCCGTCTGTAACCGGCTCGGCTATACGCAAGAGGAGTTACTCGGCCTTAACCTGAGAGTTATCGACCCAAGCTGGATGAAGGGATTTCAAGCAAATGACTGGGAGAAACACTGGGCTGAGATGCGAAAGGAGGGCGGGATGACTTTCGAGACCCAGCACCTTACCCGCTCAGGGGAAGTGTTTCCGGTAGAGGTCACTGCCAACTACTTTGAATACGGCGATAACGCTTACCTGCTGGGCTTAGCGCGCGATATAACCGAGCGTAAACGCACCGAGGCTGAACTACGCCAATACCGGGAGCACCTGGAACAATTAGTGTCCAAACGTACAGTAGCCCTTAACCGGGCACTGGAGTTTACAGAAGGGGTGATTAACGCTATCCCTGATCTGTTGTTTGAGCTAGATAAAGAGGGACGACACCTGAATGTCTGGACCTGCTTCCCGGAACTTCTAGTTTCCCTTAGGGAGGATATGTTAGGAAAGACTGTAGCTGAAGTCCTGTCACCTGAAGCGACAACAACAGTTATGGAAGCACTAGCCGAGGCGAGCACAAGCGCCATCTCTTTCGGCAAGAGGATCTTGATTGATCTGCCCACTGGACCAAGCTGGTTCGAACTCTCCGTATCCAGATGCCCTGGTGGTGTAACTGATAAACCCCACTTTTTAGTGTTATCGCGTGATATCAGTGAGCGCATCCGAGCAGAAGAAGAGATCTGCCGAATGAACATTGAGCTGGATCAGCGGGTGCGCAGTCGCACCGCGCAACTCGAGGTGGCAAACAATGAGCTGCGTATCAGTGAGCTCGAATACCGCTCACTGGTCGAGAATCTGCCCGACAATGTCATCCGTTACAACGCGGCTTGCCAAATAGTGTATTGCAACCCCAATAGCCTACGCGTACTTTGCCGACCCGTCGAAGACGTATTGGGAAAGACGCCCACGGAGATTTTTCCAGATATCGACGAGACCAAGACCTACCAGGCAACGATGCAACAGGTGATCGCGAGCGGACAACCCGAGCAGGTTGAGATCGAGGTACTCAGCCTCGATGGCGAGAAACAAACTCATCAGGTTATTCTGGTCGCTGAACGGGGCCTGGACGGCCTTATACTTGGGGCCTTGGCCATTGGCCGTGACGTGACGTGACAAAACAGGTTATGACTGAGCGTCGGCTGGAAAAATCTCACGCCAGCTTGCGTGAATTACTGGCTCGACGTGAAGCTGACCTGGATCACGAGCGACGCCGCATAGCCCGCGAAATGCACGACGAACTAGGCCAACTACTGACGGCACTTAAACTCGGCATATCGACACTGAATATGCAGTTTGGCGCTGACCATCCAGCACTTGAGACCAAAGTGGATAGCCTGCTCGAACTCACCAACCAAGCCATCCGCTCAGTACGTACAGTATCCACCAGCCTGCGTCCAGCAGCGCTCGACATGGGTACCATTCCAGCCCTGCAGTGGTTGGTAGATGAGTTTCAGCAGCATAGCGGAGTGGCTTGCCAGCTAAAACTGCCAGATTCCTTGTATGAAATCGATGAATTGCGTGCCATGACGCTATTTCGCACCGTACAAGAAGCACTGACGAACGCTACCCGTCATGCTGAAGCCAGCCGAGTCGAGATAGATCTTAACAAGCAAGCTGATGGTACCTACTCGCTCACTATACGTGATAATGGCAAGGGGTTTGACCCGACAACGGCAACGACCCATCATTTCGGTTTGATCGGCATGCGTGAGCGCATCAACAGCCTTGGCGGCACACTGGTGATAGACAGCACGCCAGGTGCTGGCACCTGCATCCGCATGTGTATCCCAGAACTGAATCTGCATCTGCATGCGTATCCCTGATATGGGTGACATGGAGATGTATGCGCTATGATTCGGTTACTAATCGTCGATGACCACACCTTAATGCGCGAGGGGTTAAAGCAATTATTTGCACTGGTTGAGGGCATCTATGTGGTGGCTGATGCCACCAACGGAGCTCAGGCTTTGGAATGCCTTCGCAAAGGCGGCATAGACCTGGTCCTGCTCGACCTAAGTATGCCCGGTATGAGTGGCGAAGCCCTTATCAAACGTATCAGAATCCATTACCCGCAACTGCGCATTCTGGTCCTCAGCATGCACAATGAACCTCAAGTAGCTAAACGTGCGATTAAAGCAGGTGCGAACGGTTTTGCATGCAAAGACAGTTCTTCCGACGCCCTGCTAGAAGCAATCCGCAAGGTGGCTGCAGGAGGGCGCTATCTAGAGCCGGTAATAGCCGAAAAAATGGCTTTTGAAGCCGCTGGCGTCGACATCACTCCTCATCATGAAATTCTGTCAGACCGTGAGTTACAAGTGTTACGCCTATTGGCAAAAGGAAAAAGTATCAATGCTATCGCTGATGAACTTCATATCAGCAACAAAACAGTGAGTACTCACAAAGCACGGATGATGGATAAGATGGGCTTTACTAACAACACCGACCTGGTCCGTTACGCCATAACCAACGGTCTGGCGTAGTGTGCCACCACAACAATCAGCGCGTTGAGCGTATCCTTCGGGTGGGAGACAGCCGCCAGATTTGCAGTGCCATTGCCAGGCTCAAGCGATGATTGGGATCATCAAGACTGCCACCCAGCATAGACTCTATACGCTGCAGGCGAGCAGTCATGGTATTGCGATGCACCCCTAACCGGGCAGCAGCCAACACCAGGTTGCCGTTAACCTGAAACCAGGCTTCAAGGGTGGGAATCAATACCGGTTCAGGGCCTTTATCAGCATTCAATACGGCGCCCAGGTTTTCGCTGACAAAGCGATCCAGAATGCTGCGATCACGAATACCCGCCAGTAGCGCCAGCGTGCCCATCTCGTCAAAGCTACACAGCCCCAGACGATCAGGAAAGGCCTGTGCGGCAACCAATGCCTGACGGGCCTGGTAAAGCCCGAGCGCCCATTCGGATACATCTTTACCCGGACTCCCCAAGCCCAGGCATAGGCGTAATGGGGCCAAGGTCTGATTATGTTCCGCTAACCACTGCGCCAAGTGCTCGCGACGTAATTCTGGATTTTCCTGCGCCTCTGGCAGTAACAGGATCCACTGATCACCTTGCTGTAATACCGGCAGCACTGGATCAAGGCTGGCTTGCCAGGCGGCCAGTGCCCGGGTCACTTGTGCCTGGCTGGACTGCAACTGCCGCTCGGCGTCGGCACTGCCATAACGCTCGATCAGAGCATCGCTGCCATCCAGACGAGCGACCAACACTTGGCGTGGGGAGTCTATCGGTATACCCAGGCGCTGCGCTCTCAGGCACAGGGTATCCATGGCTACTGGATCACCTTCGAGCAACTGTTCCAGCACCTGCAAGCGTGAGCGTCCACGCATCTGTGCTTCCACCAGTGCAACCCCAACAGCCTGGGTCACCACCACCATTTTTAACTGATAGGGTTGTTCAATCAGAGGTAAGCCTAATTGGTCGGCACGGCGAATCACCCTGTCTGGAATAGCGCGAATGTATTCCTGTCCGGTCAGAATCACTAAGCCAGCAATATGACGCTGATGCCCTTGCTCCACCAGTTGCAGTAAATTGGCTTCATCACGCACATGGTTGATCCCGGTGACAAAGACTAGCTCACCGCCCATCACCCATTCAGCGATAGACTCATTCTCGGCTACATAGGGCCAGCGCACCTGAGAGTGAACCCCGGCAACGCCTGCGCGCAGCACCATGGAATCCAGCCCGGGTAAATCAAATACATCGGCAATAGTCAGAGCCATAACGGCAACCCCTAATGACGGTCCTGGCGTAAATAGGTTACGCCCAGTGCCGCCGGTTCATCGCGATAACGTGAACGTGCCGCCAGCACCAACACCACTATGGTCAGCAGATAAGGGAGCATGCCCATCAAATACACCGGTACCGGTAGCCCTTGTGCCTGCAACCTCGGCAATAACATGTCGACAGCGCCAAACAGCAACGCACCTATCAATGCTCGACCAGGCCGCCAACGGGCAAATACCACCAGTGCCAGGGCTATCCAGCCTCGTCCAGCTACCATATTGTCAACCCAGACATGGGCACTGGCTACCGAGAGATAGGCACCACCCAGTCCACACAAAGCACCACATAGCATACCTGCCAACACCTGCATGCCGGGGACAGAGACACCGGCATTATCTGCCGCGGCAGGATCTTCGCCAACAGCAGTGAAGCGCAGGCCAAAGCGTGTTTTATGCAGCACCCAGGCGATCAGTATCACCAGCAAAATAGACACCCAGGCCAGCAACGGCTGCTTAAACAGCAATCCACCCAACACAGGAAGCTGCTGTAGTCCAGGCAGATCGGGCGCATTCATGCCATTAAACGGCTGATGCACCCAATGGCGGCCAACAAAGCCAGAGAGGCCCAGCCCGATGGCCATCACCGCCAAGCCACTGAGTATCTGATCGGCTTTAAGCACCGCCACTGAAAGCGCGAACAGCAATCCAAGACCGCCACCGGCCAGCAACCCTGCGCCTGCGCCCAACCAGGGCGATCCGGATAGCAGGGTCACCACCGCACCGGTCATGGCCCCGACGGCCATATAACCTTCAGCCCCCAGGTTCACCACGCCAGTCCGTTCAGACAAAATCAGCCCCAGGCAAGCGAGCAACAGCGGTAAGGCAGAGACGGGGATACTGGCCAACCAGAATGCGACAAAACTCATACAGTCACCTCTTTGCGTCGGTCGATGCGAAATGCCGCCATAAACTGACACCACAATAGCGAAAGCAGCACGATGCCTTGCATCAGCAACACCGTGGCTTCGGTCAAACCGTAAAACACCTTGAGCGAGGCTCCAGCGTTATAGACACCCGCCAAAACCACCGCCACAGGTAACACCCAAAACGGTCGGAAGCGGGCAATAAAGGCAATCACGATTCCAGAAAAGGTCATGTTCCAACCCAGATGCTGCGTCAAACGGTATTCGGTACCCGCCACCAGCAGACCTCCGGCCAAACCAGCCATAGCGCCTGACAGCAAGACCATCACCACCAGGGTCGTTCCCACAGCGATACCACTGGCTTCGGCAACCCGTCTGTTAGCACCCAAAACACGCGACTGGAAGCCAAAACGACTGCGCTCCATGATCCACATAACCAGCAACACCATGCCGATAGAGACAAATAACCCGGTGTGCAAATTGCCAAAGCCAAGCTTAGTTAAGCGTTCTGATGCGGTAATAGCGGGTGAAATTGGAAAGCTTTGCGTAGGATCTCGCCAGACTCCAAACAGCAGATGCTGCAACAACTGATAGGCCACGTTGGTTAACAGCAAGGTCACAACCAGTTCACTGGCGTGAAAACGCTCTTTCAACCACAAGGGGATAGCGATCCATACCGCACCGCCCGCCATCGCCGCCAGTAGCATCAGTACCCAGCGATAGCTCTCACCGCCAATCCCGTTGATCGATACCGCCATGGCGGCAATCGCACCTAACCAAAGCTGCCCTTCAATACCGATATTCCAGAACTTTACGCGCAGTGCCAAGGCCGCAGACAAACCAGCCAGAATCAGGGGTATCGACAGGGTTAAGGTCTGAGCCAGTCCATCCGTTTGAAAGAACACCTGCCAGACCAAATCTTCAAACAGCATGTCGGCAGGCACACCTGCCTGAACGAGTAGCGCTACACAGAGCACCCCACCCAACAACAGCCCAGCGGCAAAGGTCAGGGAGCTTCTTAAAAAGGATATGTCTAGCCGACGCTGGAGAGCAAACTGCACCGCCATTCAGTGGCCTCCTATCATCAGCGCACCGATTTCGTTGGCACTGGCCGTACCAGGCAACTCTCCGGTGATGCGTCCAGCATTCATCACCAGAATACGGTCAGATAAGGTCATGATTTCCTCCAGGTCTTCACTAATCAGCAAGACAGCACCGCCTCGGGAAGTCAGTTCACGTAAGGCGGCATGTACCGTGCCGCAGGACTTCACATCCAGCCCACGGGTGGGTGAGTGGGCAATGGCTACAACACAATCCTGATCCAGCTCTCGGGCCAGCACCAGTTTTTGTGCATTGCCTCCTGAGAGCAGCCGAGTCACGCCCTGAGGGCTTGCACCGGTAATCCGATGCTCTGTAATGGCTTTTTGCGCATCCTGAGACAGGCCTTTAGGTGAAATCCAAAGTCGTCCTGTGCGCCCTGAGGCCACTTTCGTCAACGCCAGGTTATCGCTGACCGGCAACTCCAGAGCCAGCGCATTAGCGGCACGGTCGGCGGGTATATAACGCAATCCGTAGGCGCGGCGCTGCGAAACTGAACTGTTCGAGATGGAAAAGCCATCCAGCTGTAATGATCCGCTATCGACTGGCAGGAGCCCCATTAATGCCTCGCAGAGCTGTGCCTGACCATGTCCACCAACACCCGCCACACCGACAATCTCCCCTCGACGTAACCTGATAGCCACATCAGAAACAGCCGTGGAGCCATCATTGCGTGAAGCATTCAAGCCAACCGCAACCAATAAGTCAGCGCCATGGGGTTGCAGATTGGAGGGTTGCCGCTGCGGCGCAGCCACATCTCCCATCATCAGATGGGCAATTTGTGCCTGGGTGAGAGACCCTGTGGATAAGTTGGAAGCTACCGTACGCCCCTGGCGCAAGATGGTCACCCGGTCACTGTGACCCACCACTTCCCTGAGCTTATGGGTAATCAGAATGACCCCTTTACCGGCATTAGCCATCCGCTGAATAGCCGCCAGCAGGCTTGCTGATTCAGCATCGGTGAGTACAGCGGTAGGCTCATCCAGAATCAGAATGCGTGCCCCCAAAGCCAGCACCTTGCAGATTTCCGCACGCTGCCGCTCAGCCACAGAAAGATCAGCAACGCGTGCATAAGGATCAAGGGTTAGCCCTAGCTGCTCCGCCGTTGTCTGCAAGGTTTTGGCCGCGACCGATAAGCGTTGCAGTTCAGGGGCGCGATCAGCCGCCAGAATCAGGTTCTCGGCAACACTGAAGCGCTCCACCAGCCGATAATGCTGATGCACCATACCGATTCCATATGCGGTAGCATCGGCAGGCTTGCGGATCGAGCAGGGCTGTCCATCCAGGACTATCTCGCCTTGATCTGGCACATACACGCCGGTGAGCAGATTCATCAGTGTCGATTTACCGGCACCGTTTTCACCCAGCAGTGCATGCACCTCACCTGAGTTGAGTTCAAAGCCAGCATTCTCCAACACAGTGCGTTCACCAAAGCGTTTGCACAAACCGCGAAGATGCAGTGTCTGAAAGTTGGCCTGGCTCATCAGCGCGTTGACCCGATCACACCCTTAACCAGGTAATCCATACCCCATACGTCTCCCGCATCAAGTTCAGCGCCTTCGGCCAGCACTTCAGTGCCATCCTGTTTGAACAGCGGCCCGGTGAAGGGTGAGAATTGACCGCTTATCATTTCGGCTTTGGCAGCTTCAATTTGAGCCAGCGCTTCAGCAGGTACATCAGCATGCAGCGGGGTGATATCCACTACGCCCTCAGCCAATCCAGGAAAAGCGCCATAGGGATTAGGCTCCCAGCTACCATCAATGATTTTCTGGATGGTCGGTATCAGGTGTTTGTCCCAGTTGAATACCACCGATGTCAGGTGGCCATTAGGGGCCGCACCGCTCATATCCAATTGAAAACCAACGCTGTAATGGCCATTGCGTTCAGCGGCCGAAAAGGGAGCTGAAGAGGAGAGGTTGTTGGCAATGACATCGGCACCCATTTCAATCAGCGACTGTGCGGCTTGTCCTTCACGAACCGGGTCCCACCAGGAATTGGTATAGATGGCATTAACGGTTGTTTGCGGATGGCTGGACTGAACCCCCAATGCAAAGCCATTAATATCCCAGTTAACTACCGACACCGGGAAACCACCGAGCATGCCCAGTTTATTGGTTTCACTAACTGACGCCGCTGCCATGCCAGCCAGGTACCAGGCCTCGTAGGTTCTGGCGTAGAAGCTCTCCAGATTCTCTGAGTTGTAAATGCCGGATGCTGAAAGAAAGGCGACATGCGGATACTTTTCCGCCGCCTGCTTAACCCCTTCAGAATAACCATAGGTGGTGGCAACGATAATATTGGCACCACGACGAACAAACAGGTCGATTGCATTCACCAGTGCGGAAGCTTCTTCAGGAATGCTTTCAGCCACCATTACCTTCACATCCAGTTGATCTGCAACTTTCTGGCGGGCGTTATCAATAGCCTCATTCCAGCCCCCATCCTTGGCAGGCGAGGCATAAATAAAGGCAACAACAGGTTCACCTTCCAAAGTAAAAGGCTCAGCCTGGCTGAAACACGCCGCGGAAAACAACAGTAAGCCAGCAGCAAAACGTGATACAGCAGGAACAGATAAGCGGTGCATAAGTCACCTCATTCAATTTAGAGAGTTGTGGGTTGACGAAGCTGGTAGGTTTGATCAAACCGGGAACGGATATAGTCCCCGGATATGATTGGCGGGTATTGCGCCGGCCAATCTGGATTCTGGCAGGTCGGCAGTACCTCGATAAGGCTTTGAGAGTTAGGCCCAAAGAAAAACGGAATAGAAAATCTTTCACGTCCTGAGGCATTAATGACGCGATGCAGGGTGGAGGCAAAATAATTATTGGTCCAACGCGCCATCAGATCGCCGACATTGACTACAAAAGCCCCCGGAATCGGTGGTGCTTGTATCCAGTCCCCCTGACTATTCAGAACCTGCAGCGCCGGCACTTCATCAGTACGCAAAATGGTGAAACATTCATAATCGGAATGAGGGCCTATGCCAATCTGCTGCTCATCGACCTGTCCCTCCTGGGAGGGATACGAAAGTACCCGCATATGCGCCATCGGCTTGGTAATATAAGGCAGGAAATACTGCTCATCTAACTCCAACGCCAGCGCAAAGGCGCGAAAGATCATGCTGCCCAAATCCAGCATCGCCTGATGGTAAGCCTGCAGCGCTTCACGAAAGCTTGGCAGATTCTCCGGCCACTGATTCGGTCCATAGCCAAACACACCGGCACGGACATCCGCATCATCCAGCGGCACATCCAAAGCGATATCAAACCCTTCGTGCAGATCTCCTTTACCTTCAACATTGGTATTTTCATGCAATAACGGGGTATAGCCCCGCATATTCATTGAGCGATTAATGTCCAGTTTGATTTTGTCACTCAGGGGGAGGGCAAAGAAGCTTTTGGCCGCCGAGAAAGTCGCATCAATAACACCTTGAGGTACCTGATGGCCGGTGACATAAAAAAATCCTACCTGCGTACACGCCGTACGAACTTCTTCGCCCACGCGCAAGCGGGCCTGTTGGTCAGAGCCATACAAGGGTGAAATATCAATTTGGGGTATTTCTGAAAAATCGAGACTTCTGGCGTCCAGGCCAGAGGCGGTAACCGCGCGAGGCCCCAACCCTGTAATAACCGTGTTCATGCAAGCATCTCCCGTTGAAAAGACTGTGCACTGGGCACATAGCAACTTTCTGTATTAGTTGTTAAAGCAAGAGGTGTGCCATGGCATGAAGGAAGGCTTTCTACAAAAAACAGGTCTGATTGCGAAGCATAAATTGTGCATCATGCACAGTTAGGAAGGGGCGCTAAGTAAAACTGCCCTCACATAGGGCGCTGCGCGCCCTATGTGAGGGCAGAAAACATAACCGGGAATTTGCTACTCGCCGTTGCTCAACTGCATCCGCGCCGCGTCCAGGGTATTCTGCATCAGCATGGCAATGGTCATCGGGCCAACACCACCGGGAACCGGCGTAATCGCGGCTACTTGATCGTAGACATCCTCGTAGTCGACATCACCCACCAGCCGGGTGCCACTGTCTGATGCAATGCGATTAATACCGACATCGATCACTACCGCACCGGACTTGAGCCAGTCGCGCTTGATCATCTTCGGACGACCAACCGCCGCAACCAGAATATCGGCGTCACGGCACAGGCGTTCTATATCCCGCGAGCGCGAATGCACCAGGGTCACGCTGCAGTTGGCTTGTAGCAGCAGGGCGGCCATGGGTTTGCCGACAATATTGGAGCGTCCTACCACCACCGCATGCATGCCAGACAGGTCACCGCAGGTGTCATGCAGCAAGCGCATGCAGCCTGCTGGTGTACAGGGAGTCAGTACCTTACGCCCCTGGCTCAGCCCACCGACATTGCTACTGTGAAAACCATCCACATCTTTCAATGGGTTGATTGATTCCAACACTCGGGTTTCATCCATGCCTTCAGGCAAGGGCAGCTGTACCAGAATGCCATGAATTTGTGGGTCGTTATTCAGCGATTCGATCAGCGCCAACAAGTCGGCTTGCGTGGTATCGTCGGCAAGCTTGTGCTCCAGGGAGTAAATACCCACCTCGGCGGCACGCAGCACTTTATTGCGCACATACACCTGGCTGGCCGGATCTTCGCCAATCAGCACCACCGCCAGACCTGGCTGGACACCCTGTTGTTGCAGTTGCTTTACCTGCTCAGCCACTTCGGATAGCACCCGAGCTGAGGCGCGTTTACCATCGATACGCTTAAAGGGAGCATCCTGCAATGCTAGCTGTATATTCATCGGAAAATCACCGTTTTGTCCTGATTGAGAAATACGCGATGCTCAAGATGGTATTTTACCGCTTTCGACAGTGCCACTGTTTCGGTATCACGACCTATATTGACCAGATCTTCGGGTTTGTAGCCATGATCCACCCGCTGCACTTCCTGCTCAATGATCGGACCTTCATCAAGATCAGAGGTCACATAATGTGCCGTGGCACCGATCAGTTTTACCCCTCGGTCAAACGCCTGGTGGTAAGGTTTTGCACCTTTAAAGCCGGGCAGGAAGGAGTGGTGGATATTGATCGCCCGACCGGCCAACTGCTTACATAAGTCATCAGACAGTATTTGCATATAACGCGCCAGCACTACCAGTTCGGTGCCCGTTTCCTCGACGAGCTGCATCAGCTGCTGTTCTTGCTGAAGCTTATTTTCTTTGGTCACTGGCAAATACACAAAGCGGATACCCTCACGTTCAGCCATTGGGCGCAGATCCAGATGGTTGGAGACGATAGCAGTAATCTGCATATCCATTTCGCCCTTGTGGTAACGATACAACAGATCGGTCAGACAGTGGTCAAACTTGCTCACCATAAGCAGCACCCGCATCGGACCATCACTGCTGTGCAGCTCCCAGGTCATGTCGAAACGGCCAGCCACTTCAACAAACCCAGCCTGGATCGCCTTGATATCACCTACATGGCCAGCATTGAAACGAAACACCGCGCGCATGAAAAACCGACCACTGAACTCATCATCGAACTGAGACATTTCGCTGATGTAACAGCTGTTATCAGACAGATAAGACGCCACCGTGGCGACGATGCCCGAGGTAGCCGGGCAGCTGACTTTAAGAATAAAGTGGTGAGTATCGTGTTGCATGTTAAGTCCTCTGTAGTTTGTTATTGGAGTTTTACTGTTGGTAGCTATAAGTAGCCATCAGCGCGGCGCAGGTGAAACAAATATAATGCCCTCAACCCCAAGCACATCGCCATTGTCCGAGAAGATACCGCTGGCGCGTTCATGGACAGTGCGAATAGTGCCCTGAGCCGTAATCAGTCGGTAGTCCAGATAGACCGGGCGACTAGCCTGCAAGCTCTGCTGCACCTCGGTCCAGACTCTGTCCCGATCCTCTGGATGGATCAGGCTGTTGAAGGTGACAACCTGGCTATTAATCAACTGATCCGGCCGATAACCGGTCAGATCAACGCAGCCTTGGCTGACATACTCCATGGTCCAGTGGCGGTTATTACGACAGCGGTATACCATCGCGGGCAGGCTATCGAGCAAATTACACAGGCTGCGATGGCTGGCTGCCAGCGCCTGTTGTTCCTGCACCTGCAAAGTGGTATCACCGAGGCTGACGATAAAGCCTCGACTGTAATGCCTGATCCGTACTTCAACCCAGCGCCGTTCGCCGCCAGGCGTCAGAAAACGCAACTGCATCTGCTCCCAGGCACCCAGTGGTGCCTTGGCCAATCGCACCAGCGTCTGCTTCCACAGCGGTTGGTCCTCAGGATGCACAAAGCTGGCCTGCGCACGATAAAGACACTCCTGGGCCGAGTAGCCGGTCAGTTCCTCCCAACCTTTGTTCAGTTGCTGGATAGCACCCTGATGATCCAGGCGTGCCAGAGCCAATGGCAGGCTTTCAAACTCCTGGCCCTGCTCGCGACGAAGACCTGCCAACAGGCCGTACCACCAGCTACTCAAAGTTTTCTGAGGTGTCAACAATGACTTCATTCCTGTCTCCTGGATGCCTGCTGCATCCTGTGCAAAAAACCACCCAGGTGCGCCCAGGCTGCCAGCTCCAGCCGCGAATGCAGCTGCAACTTTGTCAGCAGGTGCTTCACATGGATCTTGACTGTTCCATCACTGATACCCAACTCACGAGCAATCAGTTTGTTGCTTAGGCCCTCGGCGATCAGCAACAGGGTTTGTTGCTCCCGATCTGTCAGTGCAACCTGGTTCGAATCAGGTGCCTCAGCCACTGGGGCCTGGTGCAGACCTTGTAGCATCAGCGGGTCCAGCGTCAGGCTACCCTTGTGACAGCCACGCAACTGGGTTATCAACTGTTCCGGCTCGGTATACTTGAGCACATACCCATCGGCCCCTGATGCCAGCGCCTGGCGCAGATCGGCCTGATCATCCGAAGCAGTGAGGATGATCACCAAACTCTGCGGCAAAGCGTGCTTGTAACGCTGCAAGGCTTCACTCCCCTGAATACCGGGCAGGTGCCAGTCCAGCAACACGATATCCGGTGGATCGGCCAGGGCCAGCTGTAAGCCTTCATCCGCGCTTGCCGCTGTCCCCAGAATATGGAATTCAGGCACCGCACCGAGCAGCTCCGCCAATCCCTGACGCAGCAATGCATGGTCATCGACCAGCAGCAGCTTCAATGGGCTCTTCACGTGTCTCTCCAAACCAGACTCACCCGAGTCCCTCTGGGACGACGCGCTGCCACTGTCAAACTGGCGGAAATACTCCGGGCCCGTTCCTGCATCATCTGCAAACCGTAGTGACCGCTCGGGTCCACCTGCTGGGGAAGCCCGATACCATCATCCTCGACACTGACTTCTACCCCCTGGTCTGGAAGCGCCCGTACACACACCAGTACCTGCTGCGCATGTGAGTGACGGACCACATTAGCCAGCGCTTCACGGACAATGTGCAACACCTGCAACTCGGTTTCGGCACCCATACAGGGCTCAGGCACACGGTTATCCAGCTCAAATACACAACTGCTGCGCCGTGAGAACTCATCCACAGACGCCCTGATCGCTGCATTCAGGCTGCGTCCCTCCATGGTCAGACGTGACAAGGAGATCAGCTCACGCACCTGACGATGGGCACGTTGCACATTAGTTTTCAAATCCTGCAGCATCAGCGCGGCTTCTCCCGGGTGCTCCGGGTTATCCAGGACCATCGCCATGCGGCTGACACGTATTTGCAGATAACTCAGCTCCTGGGCAACTGAATCATGCAGTTCGCGCGACAACACCGCGCGCTCCGCCGCCAGGTCCCGTTGCCGACGCTGGCGCTCATCCAGCACCAGCGCCAGGGTTTCACTTAATACCTTGGCCACTTCAATCAGTTGTTGCTTCTGGTGTGGGCGGGGCGGTCGGGCGAACTCCAGCATCAAGATGCCCACGCTGCCATGTCCATCATCCACACCACACACCACCCGATGCCGACCCACTCTCAAACACTGAATACAGGTGTTCAAACTACCCAGTGCCGGGCAACGCTCCGCGCAGGCAACCCAGGGACAGCTTTCATGCCGGGAACACAGCCCTTCACGACCCACCTTGTGCAATCCCTTTGGGGTATGCAGAATCAAGGTCGCACCACTGGAGAAGAGTTGCTCCTCCAGGCGTCTCAGCCAGTCGCTCAAGGCATCCTCCAGATTGGACTGCCTCAGCAGCACCAACGGCAGTTCAACCAGCCATTGCTGTTGCGCTGGTTCTTCAGCAGGGCGGGACCAACCCACCCATCGCCAGAGCTGAAGGCCCCCTTTTGCAAGCATCTGAAATGGCATTCGAACCTCATCCTGTTAGTCGATCAATAGACTCAACTCAGCAATTTCTGTGCCTTTTCCGCTGTTATTCTCTGCAAGGTCATACTAACAACAACAAAACCTTTAAGAATATATATTTCCCTACAGTAAATTACAATCAGGGCAGCGCCAGGCTTTCAACCAACTGCACCATTTGAATGCACCCTGGTGTCTGACTGCTGCTTGATAGTGCCACAGCCCTAATCCATCCAGGTATATCTCCAATGGGGTACCCACAACAGGAGAGTTTCAGCCAGGGATCACTGCGCTAGCATCGGGTCATCACTGAATTGTCCGATGGATACACGAATAGGGGAGAGGCACATGAATACACGTGTAGCAATCATTGGGGCGGGGCCCTGTGGCCTGGCGCAACTGCGAGCCTTCCAGTCAGCGGCGGCCAAGGGTGCCAAGATTCCAGAACTGGTCTGCTTTGAAAAACAGGATGACTGGGGCGGCATGTGGAACTACACCTGGCGCACTGGCATGGATGCGCATGGCGAACCAGTACACGGCAGCATGTACCGTTACCTCTGGTCCAATGGACCCAAAGAGTGTCTGGAGTTTGCCGACTACACCTTTGATGAGCACTTCGGCCGCCCAATTGGTTCTTACCCACCCCGCGAAGTGCTGTGGGACTACATTAAAGGCCGAGTCGAGAAAGCCGGAGTGCGTGACTATATCCGCTTCAACACCGCGGTACGTCAGGTCAGCTTCGATGACAGCACCGGCCTGTTTACTGTGACGGTGCATGACCATAGTGACGATCGGGTGTATTCCGAAACCTTTGACTATGTCGTCAATGCCTGCGGCCACTTCTCCACGCCCAACATCCCTTACTTTGACGGGTTTGAGCGTTTTGGCGGCCGGGTATTGCATGCCCACGACTTCCGCGATGCCCTGGAATTCAAAGACAAGGATATTCTGGTGGTCGGCAGCAGCTATTCCGCTGAGGATATTGGCTCACAATGCTACAAATACGGCGCCCGCTCCATCACCAGTTGTTACCGCTCGGCGCCGATGGGCTACCAATGGCCGGATAACTGGGAAGAGAAGCCACTGTTGCAACGGGTTGAAGGCGATACCGCCTGGTTTGCTGACGGCAGCCAGAAGCGCATCGATGCCATTATTCTCTGCACCGGCTACCAGCATCACTTTCCCTTCTTGCCTGACGAACTGCGCCTGATCACGGGCAACCGCCTCTGGCCACTGCAACTCTACAAGGGCATTTTCTGGGAAGACAATCCCAAATTTATTTATCTGGGCATGCAGGATCAGTGGTACTCCTTCAACATGTTCGATGCCCAGGCCTGGTATGCCCGAGATGTGATACTGAGGCGTATCCCTCTGCCGGACAAGGCCAGCATGCAGGCCGACAATCAGGCCTGGCGCGATCAGGAGGAAACCCTGCAAACCGCGCAGCAGATGTTTGAGTTTCAGGGCAGTTATATCCAGCACCTGATCGATGCCACGGATTATCCCAGCTTCAATATCCAGTCCGTCAACGAAACCTTCCTGGCCTGGAAGCATGACAAGTATGAAGACATTATGGGCTACCGCAATAAATGCTACCGCTCCCTGATGACCGGCACACTGGCCACACCACACCATACCCCCTGGCTGGAGGCGCTGGATGACTCTCTGGAAGCCTATCTTCAGGAAATGCCGCAGCTCAAGTCGGCTGTGTGACTTAACCGCGAAGCTTCAGGAGTTTGCTCATGACCAGGATGCCGACAGAGATAGCACCTATGATGCCAAGAGCCTCGGCACCCGCGGAACCGGCGCTGTATGCACGTGACCAGACGCGCCAGCGCTACCGGGTCGCTCCGGGGAGGATACTGACACTGCAACTGGCGGCAGGGGATGAGTTGCAGGTGATCGATACCGAAGGCTGTCAGCCTGCCGAACTCATGGCGCTGGATGCTGAGGGCAAGCCTGCGCTGGCGGCCCTGCAGTTGCAAAGTGATCCAGAAGGGGTGTTCATTGGCCATCAGTTGCACTATCCGAGTGATTTCCCCAACGCCGCACGGCTTTGGAGTGGCGCCACCCCGGCAGGCCATAGCCGCCGTCTGAGCTGCCAACAGCCGATCACCCTGTTACTCGCGGCACCCGGCGGTCACACCCCAGTAGATCAACAGCAGCGCGCCAGCGAACTCTGTGTCTGGCATACACCTGCCAAGGCAGTGCAAATGCCCCAACTGCCCAAGCCACTGGCCGAAGTGCAGGAGGAATTCACCCTGCACCCGGGGACGGCCAAGGCCTATAGAGTCAAGGCGGGTGAATACATTCAGGTAATCGATGTGCAGGGCCGCCAGTGTTCGGACTTTGTCGCTTTCAGCCAACCAGCGCTGGCTCAGGGGCAGTCTATCGAACTGGACCCGACGGTTACCCGCACACTTAACAGTCTCGCCTATCCAGGCCCCGGGCTGTTCAGCAAATTTTATGATCAGCAGATGCAGCCGATGCTGGAAGTAGTGCAAGACACAGTCGGGCGGCATGACACCTTTGCGCTGGCCTGTACCGCACGTTACTACGAAAGCCAGGGCTATTTCGGCCACGACAATTGCAGCGACAACATCAGCCGGGCACTGCAACCCTATGGGGTCGCCGCACGCCCAGGCTGGCCAGCGATCAATTTCTTCTTCAATACCGTCATCGATGCCCACCAGCACCTGCAGGTTGAAGAGCCCTGGTCACGCCCTGGGGACTATGTGTTGCTGCGTGCCCTGCAAGATCTGGTCTGTGTCAGCACCTCCTGTCCGGATGATATCGACCCGGCCAATGGCTGGCAGCCCACCGACATTCATATCCGCCTCTACTCAGCCAAGGAGCATTTCAGTCACGCCATGACCACACGAATCACTGCCGATGCCGAAGCTGTGCTGACCCGCCAGAGCGGCTTTTATCCGATCTTTTCTCAAATGACACAGCAGTTCACCGACTATCGCGGTTGGTGGCTGCCGACACAATTTAATCAGACGGGATACACCCAGGAATACCTGGCCTGCCGTGAAAAAGTCGCGGTGATGGACCTGAGCGCACTGCGCAAGTTCGAGGTGATAGGCCCGGATGCCGAAGCGCTGTTGGACTACTGCCTGACGCGCGATATTCGCAAGCTGGCCGTAGGGCAGGTGGTCTACAGTGCGCTCTGCTATCCGCACGGCGGCATGCTCGATGATGGCACGCTGTTACGCCTGGGGCCGGACAACTTCCGCTGGATAGGGGGTGAAGACTACGCCGGTATCTGGCTACGCGAACAAGCCGAGCGCCTGGGCATGAAGGTGTGGATCAAATCCGCCTCCGAGCAGATCCACAATCTGGCGGTACAGGGCCCCTTGAGTCGCGAACTGCTCAAGCAACTCATCTGGACACCAGCGGATCAGCCCAGCCTGGAAACACTCGGCTGGTTTCGCTTTACCCAGGGCCGACTGGATGATTACCAGGGCTGCCCGCTGATGGTGTCCCGCACCGGCTATACCGGTGAGCTGGGCTATGAGATCTGGTGCCATCCAGATGACGCCGCGAAGCTCTGGAAACGCCTGTGGGAAATCGGTCAGCCGATGGGACTGACGCCGCTGGGTCTGGATGCGCTGGATACGCTACGTATTGAAGCCGGGCTGATTTTTGCCGGCTACGAGTTCTGTGATCAGACCGACCCTTTCACCGCCGGTATCGGCTTTTGCGTCCCGCTAAACACCAAGCCGGGTGACTTTATCGGCCGCGAAGCCCTGCTTGAACGCAGCGCCCATCCCCAGCAGAAGCTGGTAGGGCTACAGCTGCAGGGTAACGAGTCAGCACAGCATGGCGATCCGGTCTATCAGGGCAGGGCGCAGGTCGGGGTGATCACCAGTGCCACCCGATCACCGCTGTTGGGACGCTGTATTGCCCTGTGCCGCCTGGATGTCCGTTATGCCGACCCAGGTCAGACAGTGCAGGTCGGCAAACTGGATGGCCAGCAAAAACGCATCGATGCCGAAGTCTGTGCACCGATTTTTTACGATCCGCAAAAGACCCGTGTGCGGGCTTGAATTGAATCAGGAGACGTCATGATGAGTGATCCAATACCCAGCGCACCGCGCTACACAACATCCACAGAGATTCCCCAGGCTAGGCACTATTTGCTGGCGCTACAGCCTGGCCATGAAACAGCCAGCACTGCGTTGCTACAGGCGTTGCCATCCGCAACACAGCTGTGGCAGCCAACCGCTGACAGCCCGGATTTCAGTGCCTTGAACAGCCTGTTGCAGGCCTGCCATCCCGGTACCCATCTGTGCATTAGTGGTGATGAAACCTTTATCTGGCATTGCCGTAATCAGGCCAGAGCCGCCGGACTACTGGATGCCGAGATGACCCTGCTGAAAACAGCTGAAGGACGCCAGGTCTACTGCGTGCATTGCAGTCAATTGCAACCGGTATCCAACGACGATGAAGTGACCTGCCAGCACTGTGGTGTCCATCTCACCATACGTGAGCATTTCTCAAAACGCCTGGGCGCTTATATGGGCGTCTGTCTGGATGCCGACCAACCCTATGGAGCGCGCTGAGATGAAATCATCTGCCATTCAGGTCACCGTCAGCCGGATAGCGTCACTGACCCCGGTGATCAAGGAATTTACCCTGACGCCAATAGGATTGACCACTGGAACACCAACCGGCACAACCTTACCCGGCTTCTCGCCCGGTAGTCATATTCAGATCGAACTGCCAACGCCAACCCGGACACTGAAAAACGCCTACTCGCTGTTGAGCGATCCCGCCGACCTGTCGTGCTACCGAATTGCAGTGCGCTTACAGGAAGGCTCACGGGGCGGTTCACGCTATCTGCATGAGGCGGTCAAAGAAGGTGATACCTTACATATCACACCGCCAGCCAACCTGTTTGCGCCCAGTTCGATGGCACAGCACCATATTCTTATCGCCGGCGGCATCGGGATTACCCCCTTTATGGCATACCGTGCTGAAATGCAGCGCCAGGGAATCTCCCACGAACTGCACTATGCCTACACCGGTGGCCTGACCCACGCCTATGTAGAACCACTGCTACAGGTTGCAAGCGGACTGGTCAGCACCTACGACAGTACCCGCGGTGAGCGTCTGGATATTGAACAAATCCTGAGCGGACAACCCCTGGGGGCCCAGGTGTATATCTGTGGTCCCGAACGCCTGCTCCAGGCCGTACAACAAACAGCCCATGCTCTGGGGTGGAGTGAAGGGCGGGTGCACTGGGAGGCCTTCGCAGCACCAGAACCCGGACAGCCATTTCATGTCTATCTCGCCAAACAGGATAAAACCCTGGCCGTGAGTGCCGATGAAAGTCTGCTGGAAGCACTGGAAGCGGCCCGAATCGAACACCCCAACCTGTGTCGCGGGGGTGTCTGTGGACAATGTGCCGCCCCTTATCTGTCCGGACAGGTTGAACACCGTGACAGCTACCTGCCGCCATCCGATCAATCCCACCTGCTGATGCCCTGCGTATCGCGGGGTGCCTGTGACAGCACCCTGGTGCTGGACCTCTAGGAGAAACCCATGCCGACAACACTCAAACCCGTGGAAAGCTACCGCAACGACTTCAGTTTTCGCAACAGCCCGGAAGCGATCAAGCGCTTTCCCTTTCCCTTCCCGGAAGACCAGTATATGTACTCGGTCAATATCGAACCGGCCAGCAAAGGGTCGCCAGGGTCTGTCTATGAACACTGGTTCGATATTGATGAGCACTACCGTTCGGAAGTCGCCGAGCGGGCCCAGGTATTGGCACAAGATCCGGATCGCTGCCTGGTGATGCCCCACATGCAGCAAGCCGCCTGGGATACCCTGGAGATGCTGATGACCCAGTTGTCACAGGACTACCCAGAGTGGTTTACCCTGCAACGCAACGGTGACCAATGGCTGTGGATAAACCGAGTGCTGGAGCTGCAGCAAGCCTTCACCTTCGGCGATGCCAGTAGTTTGCCCTACGAACCGCTGGAATATATCACCCGCCAGGTGCAGGGAGACTTTGCCCTGCTGGATCAACGTGAAAATAACCTCTGGATGGATGCCGGGATGGTGACCGGACCGGCTGACTGGTCGATAAAATTTGATGCCGGGATGAGCTTTACCGAATGGCATGCGCCAGTTCCCATGGCGCACCAGATGGGGGTGTTTGACCGGGCACTCAAATACCTGATGAACATCCAGGTCGACCGTCCGGTACGACGGCTCAACTGGACCCTGACCGTTAACCCCAGACTGGATACCTCGTCAGAAACCTTCCACCTCTGGGGACACGAACGCAGCAGCGTTACCGCCGAAAACCTGGCCCGTCAGGTCCATCTGCGCGTCGAGTTGCAGTTTCTGTCTCGTCTGCCCCGCAGCAATGCACTGATGTTCAGCATTCGCACCTACCTGATCAGTCTGGAAGAGCTGGTGACCCAACCCGAATGGGCCTGTCGCCTGCACCGGGTACTGCGCGATCTGCCGGATGAGCTGGCCGACTACAAGGGCCTGAGTCAATACCGACCGCTGGTGGTGGAATGGCTGCGCCAGTTTGACCCGCAAGTGACCGCCTGTACGGCATAAAATCCTCACTTATCACCCGCACAACAGGCTCCAAATGGAGCCACAGGAGAATAGACTATGGCAAACTCTTGGCGCCAGACCGCACTGGCAGAACGTCACCGGGCCCTGGGCTCACATCTGGAAGACTGGAACGGCATGGGCACCGCCTGGACCTATGCCACCGATCTGGCCGATGCCCACGAAGCGATTCGCACCCGCGCCGGACTCATGGATGTGTCCGGACTGAAAAAAGTCCACTATGTCGGCCCGCATGCCGAATCCCTGCTCGACTACGCCACCTCTCGGGACATCTCCAAGGTCTACCCGGGCAAGTCGGTGTATGCCACGTTTCTGAATGAAGCTGGCAAGTTTGTCGACGATTGCGTCATTTACCGTACCGGACCCAACGCCTTCATGGTGGTACACGGCGCCGGTAACGGCTATGAAATGCTGGTACGTTCGGCCCAGGGTCGCCAGGTCGCCGTCCTCTTCGATGACGACCTGCACGACCTGTCACTGCAAGGCCCGAAAGCGGTGGATTTTCTGGAAAAGCATGTGCCAGGCATCCGCGAACTGGCCTACTTCCATCACCTGCAGACCAAGCTCTTCGGCTGCCCGGTGATGATCTCCCGCACCGGCTACACTGGCGAGCGCGGTTACGAAATCTTCTGCAAAGCCGCCGATGCACCGCTGATCTGGGACAGCATCCTGGAGCAGGGCGCGGAACTGGGCATCGTGCCCTGTGCCTTCACCACCCTCGACTGGCTCCGAGTGGAAAGCTACCTGTTGTTCTTCCCCTATGACAATTCAGAAAAGTATCCCTTCGACAACGAAGCGGCAGGCGACACCCTGTGGGAACTGGGCCTCGACTTCACCGTATCACCCACCAAGGGCGAGTTCCGCGGCGATCTGGAACATGCCCGCCTGCAAGGCAAAGAGCGCTTCCGCATCTTCGGCGTATTTGTCGACGCCACGGAATCCGCAGGCGAGGGCGACAGCCTCTGGGCCGATGGCCGCCAGGTTGGTGTCATCACCTGCGCCATGTACTCACGCCTTACCGGCAAATCCATGGCCATCGCCCGCCTGGAACCCGCTTATGCCAAACAAGGCGCCCCACTAGAGGTGAAAGGCCAGCTCAACACCACCGCCATCGCCCACACCCTGCCGTTTGATGATCCGGAAAAGACCAAACGTACAGCTAAGGGTTAAACCTGGACAGGCCAAGCCTCCCGACATTCAGAAATTGAGTAAGGGAGGCCCAGGTCAACCGCAGAGATACCCAATCCTCAAATTTGCCTGCTATAATCCCAAAAACAATTTGAATCACACCGGCTTTCGTGGAGGCCTATTTCTTTGAGAGAATAAGGCTATGAAAAACTCTAACAGATACTCCCC
>NZ_JBLXDN010000009.1:0-148909 GCF_048264025.1 Nitrincola sp. | reverse complement strand
CCGGTAATACACCAACTGCTTTTTGTTATTCTATGCCACTGAATGCTGGCTGGTCCCATGCTGCCCCTGTCTGGGATAACGCTCAGAAAACTCGCGTTCGTTGCCGTAACTATAATCAATGGGGTGCTGGACCCCTTAACGGTTCTACTGGTGATCGTACTTTAATACCTTCGGGTTGTACTGCCGATTATTGCGTTCCTCCTGAGGTCCCTAACCACTGTCCTGAAGACGGTACCGTTGCAGGTCATGGTCTTTTAGATCCATCTATTTCAACAGTCGGTCAATATGCGGGTTGTCGCATTGTTTTACGTGATGCTGATTTGAATTGCACTGATGATATGTACTGCGAGGCGGTTGCTATCTTTGAATACGATGGTGAAATGGCACTGGATGAAGATGCTATTGATCCTGATTCTGAAAACATCGTTACTCCGCAACTGGGTTCACAAGTTGATCCGAATTCTACTGAAACAACAGTTTTTTCAGATTCCGAAATTTTGCCTGATGGTACCCATGTCACTACTGATACAACTGTCACTGTTGAAACTAGGGGCAAGGGTACTGACAGGCAGGAAACCGAAACAACAACAGTTGTTAAGATGTCTAACGGCATCACTAGGACAACAACAGAAACTGTTACTGAGACCGTCAATCCCGATGGTTCAAAATCAGTTACTACTGAAACAAATACCGCATACACAGGGCATCCGATTACTACGCATGTCATAGATAAATCGACTATGCCGCCAACGCACACTCAATCATCAACGGCGCCAAAATCCAGCGAAACAACAACAACGAACACAAAAACGTATGACTCAGATGGAAAATTCACCGGTGAGAATACTACAACAACATCAAATAGCGGTGGCGTTGGTACCG
Source organism: Nitrincola sp. (assembly GCF_048264025.1). NCBI lineage: Bacteria > Pseudomonadati > Pseudomonadota > Gammaproteobacteria > Oceanospirillales > Oceanospirillaceae > Nitrincola > Nitrincola sp. The sequence continues at coordinate 148,027 of NZ_JBLXDN010000009.1, read as the reverse complement.
GTCACGGTGGTTCTTCAGGTTCAGGTTCAGGTTCAGGATCAGGTTCAGGGTCTGAAGGTGAAGGAGATGAAGAAGCTGATGAAGAATGTGAAGGTGATGCATGCAAGGCTGACCCTTATGCAGAGAGTGGTTCATGGTGGGAAACATCTTACCCTGACGGTATAGCGGGTATTTTTGAATCTCACAAAGAAGCGCTTTTAGGGGCGGCAATGATTGGCACGATTACTGACACGTCTGGCATTGCTTCAAGCGGTGCATTCCCTATGTTTACGTTCCCAGGCTGGTCAATTGGCCCCATGTCGATGCCGGCTAAACAGTTGGAACTAGATGCTAGGGTAGCGCCGTTCATGCGTGTTGCATTTCTGTTTGTTGCGGCTGTTGTGTGCAGACGTTTAATTTTCGGGGGTTGATATGGAAAAGCTAGTCGGTTTTTTTAAAGGGCTCTGGGATAACTTCCTAACGTTTATGCGTGATGTTCTTTTGACACTGTTTGATGCCATTACTGAGGTGTTTTACTTTCTCTTCGATATGATCTTGCAGTTTGTAATAACGGTTTTGTCCGGCTTTGAGGAACTAGGATCGTTTGCTGTTGGCCCTTTGTTAAATCAGTTGCCCTCTGAATCTAAACAGATGCTGGCGGCTGTCGGTTTTACTGAAGCGATGGGGATGATTGCCGCGGCTCTTATTATTCGCTTAATAATGCAGTTGATTCCTTTTGTGAGGTTAGGCTCATGACCCTAAAAGAAATCGTTGCTTCTTATCTGATGCTGGCAGCAGTTACTTATACAATCGTTTTCTTAGTAGGTTATGCATTATGCTTTTCATGCTGAGTGGCCGCCCTGGTGGTGGTAAAAGTTATGAGGCCGTTGCTTTTCATGTTATTCCTGCTTTAAAGGAAGGCAGAAAGGTAATCACAAATTTGCCGTTGAAGTTGGACCATTTTCGCGCAGTTTATGGTCAGCAGTTCGTTGATCTTATTGATTTACGTAAACCCTGCCCCTCAAACCCGAGACCTTTCAGTACTCTACTGGATTATCAAGATACCTGGACACATCCAGAAACCGGTGTAGGTCCTCTTTATGTCATTGATGAGTGCCACTTTTGCTTGCGAAAGGGCAATACTCGTCGTGATGTTGAAGAGTGGTTTTCAATGCATCGACATTATAAAGCTGATGCCCTCTTAATAACTCAGTCCTATCGCAAAGTTGATTCTAACATTTGTGACATGATTGATATTGTTTATGCTGTCGGCAAGGCAACCGCATTTGGCTCTCAAGAATCCTATGTCAGACACACTCGATCAGGTGTCCGTGGTACTACTCTTGATACTCAAGTTAGATCTTATGATTCTGCTTTTTACCCGTTTTACCAGTCACACACAGGATCATCTACAGCGGGTAAAGAAGCTACTGTCAAAGATGTTAAACCTATTTGGAAAAAGTGGCAGTTCGTCGGGGCGGCTTTATTTCTCGGTGCTGGTGTTATTTCGATGTTTTTTACAGTGCCTAAAATGTTCAAGCAGCCAGATTTAGTTACATCAGTTTCACAACGCCAGTATGAACCCGATACACCTGATTCACCTGATACATTTTCTAGTCTTTCAGCACAGTTCAATAGCTTGGATGCAATCCCCCAGGAGTCTACTGAAATCACCTCGGTAGCAGCTCAACCTGATCGGACACCAAAGCACCCGTTTTCAGAATTTCAGCTTAGAGTGTCCGGCCATGTCGATACTAGTGCTGGTCGAATTCTGGTATTTCGTGCACTACAGAACGGTCAAAGTGCCTTTATGCTTACTGACAAGGATCTATTCGAAGCTGGCTATGAGTTGGATCAGCGCGGTGATTGCCTCGTGCACGTCCAGTATGACCGTTACACCGATTTTATTACCTGTGGAGCGGCGACACAGAGTATTCAGGCGGCGATGTGATTAGAAGGGGCCCCGCTGGCGGTGGTAGTCGTCTAATCACATCGCCGCCTGAGACGTCCCTGTAACACGTCTTTAAACATGTAGAGAAACGTTCCGTTAGATAACTGTTAGGTACTCGTTATGACAACCGCACTTGATCAACTCAGAGTCAATTTTGAAGGAAAAGAGGACGCTCGTGGCCGTCTTTTCTTATGTCCTAAAACCGCGTCCATTTCTGACCTTTCTAAGGTCCGTGTCCTTCACACTGGTGTTGATACTGTCAGGCAGTTATACCGTGGCAAGCTCCGTTCAGGTCTCCTGGACGAATTAACCACAGCAAATGGTCAGGTCTGTATGTTTGGTACGGTGTGGCATGCAGGCCGTGTAGGTCGTGATTCCGGTTATCAGCATAAGCTCCAGAATCTGGATCTTGGCTTGATTCTTTTGATTAAGAATTTCAACGCTAAACCCGAGCATGTTGGCCCTCATTTAAAAATTGAAGTTTCCCCGCACTTGATACAGAGTCAAAGCCCTGAGGATCTGCAAAAGCTTCTTGATTCTTATGCAAATCAAGTGCTTGACGAATGCACACCGAATCAATGTGCTGTACATATTGCCGTTGATATACAGGGTTACAACCTGCCTACTGATCTTGTTTCACGTATGCATTGCCGTTCACGTGTTCAGCGTGATATTTCCGGTGTTGAGCGCATTGAGTTTGAAGGTAAGTCGGCTGTCTATGGTCGTGGCGAAACCTTTATGTGGGGTGCTCCTTCTGGTACCCAGCTTTCTATGTACAACAAAACAGCCCAGGCAAAAGCGATCGATAAACTTGATTACTGGCAAAACATCTGGCGATCGCAAGATAACCCTTTTGATGCTGCAGATCCGCTTAACTATGATCCTGCACAACCGGTTTTACGGATAGAGTTCCGTTTTCATCACTCTGTAATTGAGCAGTTTGCACAAGGCTCCGTAAATTATCTTACTGGTGAAGTCATAGACACTCATACTTATGCTGACCTGGTACCGCACCTGACTGCAATCTTCCGCTATGGCTTAAGCAACTTTAAGTTGCTTGATTCAGATACAACCTATAACCCTCTCTGGACGTTCCTTAGACAAGATATCACGGTTGCAATTCATCCTGATCTAGTCCCTGATGATGTTGAATATAAACGCCATTACAAAACGGCTTCCGGCTTTAGTGGTAAAAACGTCGAGTTGTTCATGGGTAACATGATCAGCCTTTTAGCACGTGAGGGTGTAGGCGCAAAAAAGGCTTTTCAACGCCTCCAAGAATGGGAGTGTTGGACAGTTATCAAGGATCATTTCGAGTCTAAAGGTAAAAATGAGCGCGACATTTACAACTGGATCAGGGATAAACTGACTGAACGAACCATACGTTGGGGTGTTGCTGTCTGATGGCTATCAAAAAGACCAAGTCAGGCCGTTGGCAAGTTGACGCTGAGTTGTCCAGGGGTAAGCGTGTTCGCCGAACGTTCGATAGAAAAGTCGATGCTGTTCAGTTTGAAGCTAAAGTAAAAAGTAAGTCTGTATCACTTAAGTCTCAACTGATTTCTGATAGAGATCGCCGTAGGCTCTCTGAGGTCTTTCAGCTTTGGTATGATCTTCACGGCCACACACTAAATGATGGTGATCGTCGCTTACGTGCGTTACAACGATTTGCTGTTCGACTCGGTGATCTTTATGCCAAGGCTTTAACGTCAACCTTGTATGCTCGTGATCGTCGGCAACGTTCTGACTCTGGTATCAGTGACAAGACCTTGAATAATGAGTTGTCATATATTCGTGCTGTGTTTAATGAGTTGTTCTCCCTGGGCGAGATAAGCTACCCGAATCCACTGTCCAAGGTTAAACAGATCCGGATCCAGGAGCAGGAATTATCCTGGCTTACGGAAGAACAGATACGGTTGCTGCTGAATTCTGTTCGTGATCGTCGTTCGGGTTCTAATCCGCACCTTGAGCCTCTGACTCTTATTTGCTTGGCTACCGGTGCCCGTTGGTCTGAAGCTGAGAATTTGAAGCCGGTGTCCCTTATTAATAATGTAGTCACCTTCTCTAATACCAAAAGCGGTAAAGTGCGTTCTGTACCTATATCTGTTCAGCTTACACAGTTTTTGCATAGTCACTGGCAGTTGCACGGTAATTTCACCAGCTCTATTGGTTCTTTTCGACGTGTATTGGTAAAGACGGGAATTGATCTGCCAAAAGGGCAGGCGACACATGTGCTCAGGCATACGTTTGCCAGTCACTTTGTGATGAAGGGCGGTAACATTCTTACACTGCAGCGGATACTTGGACACTCATCTGTTAAGGTCACAATGAGGTATGCACATTTGGCACCTGAGCATCTGGAAGAGGCGGTAAAATTGGCGCCGGTGACACATTGGTGACACATTGACTTTAAAGCAGGCTTCAGAAAACAAAAAACCCTGTAATAACAGGGCTTTATATCTAGGTGGTTGGTGGAGGTGGCGGGTTTCGAACCCGCGTCCGCCAATCCTCTGCCTTAAGATCTACATGCTTAGGCTTCTCTATTCAATTAACCCATCACGACCCGAGAGCCAGGGTGTTTAGGGCGAGCTCTTTTAGTTTTAACCGTTCAGCTTAGAGCAAAGCATCCGGGCGATTCTGTCTCATATGACACTGCGAACCTCTGAGTTACAGACACCTTAGAGTGCAGCGCTAGCCGACTTAAGCGGCTAGAGCGTAGTTATCGTCGTTTGCAACTATAACTGTGTGATGAGGGATTTACGAGAATCATCACGTTCTCGGCATGCACCCAAGGGTTCGTAATCGGCGTCGAAGCCATGTCACCCCCAGATAACGGCTGTAGTATATAGCATGGCAGTGAAAAGCTAAAGCACCACTGCCTGCTGTTTTTTATACTTTGAACTGTTCAACCTCAGCTTTCAGGCGCTGGGCCAATTCGGTTAGTTGCTGGCTGGCCTCGGCGGTCTGATCAGCACCACTGACCACTTCACTGACAATTTGAGCTACGTTGTGGACATTCTGATTGATATCATTGGCTACGGCGGTTTGCTCTTCCGTCGCTGAGGATATCTGTACGTTCATGTCAAGAATGGTACTGACGGCGGCGCTCATGGCTTCGAAGGTTTCGCCATTGGCATGAGCGTTGTCTACACCATCACGAGCCGCTTGAGTGGACTTCTGCATCTCTTTGACGGCCTCTTTAGCAACGCTTTGCAGATCAGTGATGCTTTGTTGAATGCGTTCAGTGGATTGTTGGGTGTTGCCTGCCAGGTTGCGTACCTCGTCGGCCACCACAGCAAAACCACGGCCGGCATCGCCAGCACGTGCAGCTTCTATGGCTGCATTGAGGGCCAGCAGGTTGGTTTGTTCAGCAATAGATTCTATGACATCCAGTACTTCGGTTATTTTAGCGGCCTGGGCATCCAGGTTGCCAATGCGCTCTGCTGAGGCTTCAATGCTGCTAGCAAGTGCCTCAATAGCGATGCGCGTCTGGCGTGAGCGCTCCAGACCTTCAGTCGATTGTTCATTAGCCTGCTCTGCTGAGATGGAGGCGTTCTGTGCATTGGTGGCGACTTCAGCGATGGCGGCGGTCATTTCATTGATGGCAGTCGCAATCATGGTGGTTTGTTGCTCTTGATTGCGGGCTCCGCCACTGACCTGAGTGCTAATTGCGCTCATCTCTTCAGCGGCGGCGGCCAACTGGTCGGTGGCGTTGCCTAGATTGCGAATCAGTTGCTGAAAGTGGTCCATCATGGTGTTGAACTGAGTGCCTAGTCGCGCCAGTTCATCTTTACCTTCTACTGGTGCGCGCAGTGTCAGGTTGGAATTTGTGCCTATTTGGCTGACGACATCTACCAATTTGCGAATAGGCCGCTGTATAGAGAGGGAGATGCGCCAAGCCAGTAAGCCGACAATAACAACTACTAGAATCCCGACAATGACGAATAGATTGCGGTCGCGGATATATTGGGCATCAGCCTGGTCTCGGAGGGTAGCGGCTTCATTGAGCTGGTAATCGATCAGCTCATTTAATGCGTCTGACAGGGGTTCATAAGCACTGAACAGACTGGTATTAAAGGTTGGTAGGGCCATTAGGCGCAGGTGGCCTGAGGTCGCTTTTTCCAGAAACTCATTCTGCGTATTCAATACTGTTTGCAGATGCGTTTCAGCTTGGCTGGCGAGCGCTTGTTCAGCGTCACTCATTTCGCTTTCAAGAAACAGGGCCCAGGCTTCCTGGCCTTCTTTTTCGGCAGCTTCAATTTCGGCACGCAATTCAGGTTCCAGAATAACGCCAGCGCGAAATTTCTGAAAAGCATCGACTCCGGTAACGGCAAAAGCATCGGATGTTATTTTCAACTGACGAAGAGGAACGATGGCATCCTCAAAGAGACTGTGTGTATTCTGATTAAGCAGGCGCATGTCGTTCACTGCTAAAGTGAAGCTTGCAATGATTACGAGTATTGGGAAAACGCTGAGAATGATCAGTCGAGTTACTACGTTCAGCTGAGTCAGCATAATGGCACCTTATATTATTATATTGGGTTACTTTTATTATGCTGATTTGCGCCTTTACTACAAGCTTACTAGTCTTTAGTCGTAGAATTTATGCAAAAAAGTAGGGCTATTGCTGCAATCAGACGGGCGCAGCCATGATGCGCTGTTTCTGGCGCTCCCAGTCTTTTTCTTTTTCTGAGGCACGTTTGTCGTGCTGTTTTTTACCTTTTACCAGTGCTATCTCGCACTTAACTCGCCCCTGTTTCCAGTAGAGCGCCAGTGCAACACAGGTGTAGCCCTTGGCTTGGGTGGCGCCAATGAGACGGTCGATCTCCCGCTTGTGTAGCAGCAGTTTACGGTCGCGGCGTGGGTCAGCCAGGACATGGGTACAGGTAGAAATAATTGGGGTGAAGTGGGCGCCTACCAGCCAGGCTTCGCCATTTTTCAGTACAACGTAGGAGTCAACCAACTGCGCGCGGCCAGCACGTAGACTTTTGACCTCCCAACCGGACAGCGCTACGCCTGCCTCGAACTTCTGTTCAATGCTGTATTCATGGCGTGCCTTTTTATTCTGGCAGATGGTGGAGCTGGTGGGTTTTGCTTTCTTTTTTGACATGCGCGAATTATATAGACGAGACAGAGGCTTTGAAAGCTGTTTTACTTGAGCTTTCATATAGCTGATACGTTCAGGGTAACATCATCTATCGATACGTGAACGTGGATCAGGAAGCGTATTTATGCAAACAGGTCAAAAAGCTAAGGAGCTTTGGTCTCATCGCAGCGTCTTTATTCTGGCGCTGCTGGGCTCGTCGGCTGGGCTGGGGAATATCTGGAAATTTCCCTATCTAACTGGAGAACAAGGCGGAGGTACCTTTTTATTAGTGTATCTGTTTTGTGTGCTGCTGGTGGGTGTGCCGATTATGATGGCCGAGGGACTGCTTGGGCGTCGAACCCGCAGTAATCCCGTGCAAGCTATGCAGTATTTGAGTCAGGAGGCGGGGGCATCGCCACGCTGGGTCTGGGTTGGTTGGTTGGCTGTGCTGACCGGCGTGCTGATTTTTTCCTTCTACGCAGTGGTTGCTGCATGGATATTTTACTATGTGTTCTCCTTGTCGGCCGGGCTTTTGGCTGATATCGGCGTTGAGCAAGCGGGTGATTATTTTAGCGCTATGCTTGAGAACCCAGGTTCTTTGCTTATCAGTCATAGTCTATTCATGCTGCTGGTCTTGTTGATTGTGGGGGCTGGTGTGCGCCGAGGATTGGATCGTGCTATCCGCTATCTGATGCCCTTGCTGTTATTGTTGCTGTTGATCCTGCTGGTATACGCCTATAACTCGGGTTACTTCGCTCAGGCTTATCTTTATTTGTTTGCCTTTCATCCTGACCGGGTTGATGCAGATATGTTTATTGCCGCACTGGGGCATGCTTTTTTTACTCTGTCCTTGGGAATGGGGGTTGTGATGACCTATGGCGCCTACCTGAGCCGCAAGGAATCTATCGGGCAAACTGTCGCCTGTGTGGGTGTGCTGGATACTGTGCTGGCACTGTTGGTGGGTATGGTTGTATTTCCGATCTTGTTTGCGGCTCAAATGGACCCGGCATCCGGACCAGGTTTGTTGTTTATTACCCTGCCGGTGGCGTTTGGGCAGATGGATGCCGGTCAGGTGCTTTGTGTGATTTTCTTTCTGCTAGTGGGGGTTGCGGCGGTCACCTCAGCCATATCCTTGATGGAACCCGCAACAGCTCTGCTGGAGCAGCGCTTCGGACTAAAGCGGACCCTTGCTGCGTTGGGTAGTGTCGGGGTGGCCTGGTTGCTGAGTCTTGCTGTGCTGTTTTCCTTCAGTCATTTGGCTGGCATTACGCTGTATAAAATGAATCTGTTTGAGCTGCTGAATTTTGTAACTACCTATCTGCTACTGCCGTTGGTGGGCTTAGCCATTACGCTATTTACAGGTTGGGTGCTGTGTCGTCGCATTACGCAGGATGAGCTGAGCCAGTCGCTGGTGTTTTATTATCTGTGGCGTTTTTGCCTGCGTTATTTGGCTCCGCTGGCTATCGGACTTATTTTTGTGACAAACCTGTATAATGTGTCCTTTTGATCTCAACTGGGCAGAAGTTGCATGACCGAAATTCATAAAAGTGCTCTGGTGCTGCATTCGGCCGAGCAGATGTTTGATCTGATCAACGATGTCAGTCGTTATCCTGATTTTGTTCCCTGGTGTTCCAGGACGCAGGTGCTTGCTGAATCTGAGGATGAAATACAAGCAACCTTGCATGTTGCCAAGGCTGGATTACACTATAGTTTTACTACGCGTAACCGTAAGCGTCGCCCGGTGTTTATGGATATGAACTTAGTTGAGGGGCCTTTTTCAACCTTCAATGCGGTGTGGAATATCACGCCTTTAAGTGAGGATGCCTGTAAAGTTGAGTTCGTGATGCGTTATGATTTTGCTGGCAAGCTCGCTAGTCTGGCGATGAATAAGGTATTTACATCTGTAGCAACAACCATGGTGGATGTGTTTGTAGAACGGGCGGATAAGCTCTATGACTGAGGGTGATGAGATGATTCCGGTAGAGGTGGCGTATGCGTTGCCCGACGAGCAAAAAATTATTGCGTTAAATGTGCATGAAGGAACAACAGTTCATGAAGCGGTGGTTCTGTCCCGTATGAATGAGTATTTTTCCGAGATAGATCCCGAGAGTGATCCGGTAGGTATTTTTGGCAAAGCGGTAAAAGATCCACTCACCACTGAGCTGCGCGCCGGTGATCGTGTTGAAATCTATCGTCCGCTACTGGCTGACCCGAAAGAGATACGGGCGCGAAAGGCAGCGGAAAAAGCGGCTAAGGCCAAGGCTGAAGCCTGATAGCCTTGGCCGGTTTGGCTTATTCTGACGGTGCGGTGGATGAGGGTCTGAAATCACCGCTGAAGCGGCTTAGCTGACCCTGGTTAAAGTACAGCGAGATGCGCTCTTGTGTGCGCTCACTTCCGCCTTTCTGAAAACTGTACAGGTAGTCCCAGCGTTCATCTGTAAAAGTGTCGGTAATTAGAGGGGTTCCCATGATAAAACGAACTTGGCTGTGTGTCATGCCCGGGCGTAATTGGTCTATCATGTCTTGAGTGACGACATTGCCCTGGGGGATGTCTATTTTATGGACACCAGGGAAACAGCCGGAAATAAGGAAACTGGTCATTAGAACGATCAAAATCTTTCGCATCTGTAAATAACTTCCACTTTGTCGCGTAAACATTGATAATGAAGTCTACCACTGCAGATCCCAAACCGCATAGCAAATAAGAGATAGATTATGGCTTTAGAGAATCAAGAACTTCGGAAAGCAGGACTTAAAGTGACCTTGCCGAGGGTGAAAATATACCAGTTGCTGGAAAGAGCTGGCGAGGGAGAGCATTTCAGTGCAGAAGATATTTATAAGTTGTTGATGGAGTCCGGAGAAGATGTCGGGCTGGCAACAGTGTATCGAGTATTAACGCAATTTGAATCGGCTGGTCTGGTTTCACGTCACCATTTTGAGGGCGGTCACTCAGTGTTCGAGTTAGCACGCGAAGATGACCATGATCATATGGTTTGTGTGAAAACTGGACGCGTATGCGAGTTTACTGACCCGCGCCTGAGTGAGTTGCTGGACGAAATTGCTGCAAAAAATGGCTTTGTTATCGCTGACCGCACCCTGTATCTGTACGGTCAGTTCAAAGATAACCTCTAAGTTTGTTGGCTTGCAGTCAACCGGTGAGTCCGGGGCTGCTGTTATCCTTCCAGCATTTCTCTGGCATGTGTCAGCGTAGCGTCGGTCACCTGAATACCACCCAGCATGCGGGCAATTTCCTGTAAGCGGGGTTCTGGTTCAAGTTGGGTGATTTGCGTACGTGTTTTCTGCTTCTGGTTGGCTTTGCTGACAAAAAGATGTTGATGGCCTTGAGAGGCCACTTGCGGCTGATGCGTAACACAGAGTATTTGTGTGCGCTCGCCCAGCTCTCGTAGTAAACGACCAACCACTTCAGCAATGGCGCCACCAATGCCTACATCCACTTCATCGAATACCAGCGTGGGTGTGCTGGATGTTTGTGCGGTAATAACCTGAATCGCCAGACTGATCCGTGAAAGCTCACCCCCTGAAGCTACCTTGGCCAAGGGGCGGGCTGTCTGCCCTGGATTGGCGGCTATCAAAAACTCCACCTCTTCCATGCCATTCGCATTCCATTTACTTTCCGGTAGTTGGTTTAGGCTGACGTTGAAGTGGGCGGCAGTCATACCCAGGCTGTGCAACTGAACATCAACCGCTTTGCTGAGCTTGCCGGACTGTTGCGTACGCGATTTGCTTAAACGCGTCGCCAGTTCAATATAGGTTGCTCTGGCTGTCTCAGCATCCTGGTGAAGCTGGTCCAGGGCTTCGTCTGATCGGTGCAGGCTGTCCATTTCCGTTTGTAATTCAGCTTGCAAGGCCGGTAATTGTTGCGGCTGAGTGCGGTGTTTGCGGGCAATGTCATAAATTGCCGTTAGGCGCTCTTCAACTGTTTGTAGGCGCTCCGGGCTGATTTCGATATGGTCCAGATAGTGACGCAGCTCATGGCTGGCTTCTTCAATCAGAATCTGGGCATTGTTGAGCATCTCGCTGACTTGTGTGAGGGTGGGCGCGTTTACCGCCAGTTGCTGCAGCAGGTGTTGGCACTGGTTCAGCAGGTTGACGCAATTCTGTTCTTCACCCTCAGAGGTGATCTCAATTAACTGGTGCCCTGTTTGTAGCAGATGGCCGGCATTTTCCAGGGTTTTCTGTTCATTCTCCAACTCGGCCAGTTCGTCAGGCTGTAGATCCAGTTGCGCCAGTTCTTCCAGCTGGTAGCTGAGTAATTGTGTACGGGCGGTTTTCTCGGCACTGTCGTCAGTGAGTTGTCGCAGTGATTGATTAAGTTTCTGCCAACGGCTGTGTTGCTGACGAACCTGCTCTGCCAGAGTGGCTTGCTGGGCGTAGTCATCCAGCAGTACGCGATGGTACTCGCGGTGGAGTAGCCGCTGATGCTCATGCTGACCATGGATGTCGACTAATAGCTGACCCAGTTCACGCAACTGATTCAGTGGGGCGGGTTGGCCGTTAATGTAGCTGCGGCTGCGCCCCTCTCGGGTAATAATGCGGCGTATCTGGCACTCCTGATCCTGTTCCAGATCCTGTGCTTTGAGCCAGGCCTGGGCTTCAGGAATGGCTTGGAGATCAAAGCTGGCTGTAATTTCAGCCCGTTCCTCACCGTCTCTAACCGTATCGCTGTCGGCGCGATCGCCGAGTGTCAGGCCAAGCGCATCCAGCATGATCGATTTACCTGCGCCGGTTTCACCGCTGATAACGGTCATGCCGTCTTTCAGCTCCAGCTCCAGCAGGTCAACAAGGGCAAAATTTTTGATCAGTAGGTGTGTGAGCATAGTTGTCATACATGGTTATTTATACAGTAGTATGTATAAGGCATTTTTGCTCAGTCTGCAAGTGGTGTTGAAAAGATAGTTCATGCCGGTTGAATCCATTTTTTTTGACCCCATTAATCTGACAGTCTCAAGATATTGGAAATATGACAGGAGAGAGTGGATGGCTAATGATCAGCAGAAACCGTCGGATGAAGCGCTTGACGTCACTGTGGAGATTCAGACCGAAGGTGATGTGGCTCCTGACAGTGAGTCTGCCGAAGTGGTTGAGGACGTGGTGGTTGACGGTGGCCAGTCTCAACAGACTAGCGATGCGCAGCAGGGCGATTTAGCGCTGGCACGTGATGAAATTGAGCGTCTGAAGCAGGAAGTGCTGGATACCCAGTTGCGTGCACAGGCCGAAATACAGAATGTGCGCCGGCGTGCCGAGCAGGATGTGGAGAAGGCGCACAAGTTTGCGCTGGATAAGTTTGCCCAGGAGTTGTTGCCGGTAGTTGATAGCCTTGAACGCACCGTGGACGCCTGTCCTGTGGATGACGAAGCAACCAAGGCTTTACGTGAAGGCGCTGACATGACGCTGGATCTTTTTGTTAATAGTCTGGCCAAGTTCAATTTGATATCTGTCGATCCGACCGGTCAGGTCTTCGATCCAGCGTTGCATCAGGCTATGTCTATGGTTGATGCACCGGATGCGGAGCCCAACACAGTGGTGGCGGTGATGCAGAAGGGGTACACCCTCAATGGTCGACTGGTGCGTCCGGCCATGGTTATGGTTGCAAAAGCATAATATAGCTTGAAATAACCTTAGGCAGCCCCATATAGGTTTCATCGGTAAAATACAGAATTCACACCGCAGAGCGGTATAGATTACGGAGAGTAAAATGGGAAGAATTATTGGTATTGACCTGGGTACAACCAACTCTTGTGTAGCCATCCTGGATGGTGACAAGACCCGAGTCATTGAGAACGCCGAAGGCGATCGTACTACCCCGTCCATCATTGCATTTACCAATGATGGTGAAATTCTGGTGGGCCAGTCTGCCAAGCGTCAGGCGGTGACTAATCCGGATAACACCCTGTTTGCTATCAAGCGTCTGATCGGTCGTCGTTTTGAAGACGATGTAGTTCAGAAAGATATCAAAATGGTGCCTTACAAAATTGTCAAAGCGGACAATGGTGATGCCTGGGTTCAAGTGCGTGACAATAAAATGGCGCCACCACAGGTTTCAGCTGAAGTGCTGAAAAAAATGAAGAAAACCGCTGAAGATTACCTGGGCGAGCCAGTCACAGCGGCAGTTATTACTGTGCCTGCTTACTTCAACGACTCACAGCGTCAGGCTACTAAAGATGCCGGTAAGATTGCTGGTCTTGAAGTTAAACGTATTATCAACGAGCCAACAGCGGCTGCGCTGGCTTACGGTATGGATCAGTCCAAGGGTGATAAAACCATCGCGGTTTATGACCTGGGTGGTGGTACCTTCGACGTATCTATCATTGAAATTGCGGATGTTGATGGCGAACACCAGTTTGAAGTACTGGCGACTAACGGTGATACTTTCCTGGGTGGTGAGGATTTCGACCTGTCGATCATCAATTACCTGGCGGATCAGTTCAAGAAAGACTCAGGTATTGATCTGCACCATGATCCACTGGCACTGCAGCGCCTGAAAGAAGCGGCTGAAAAAGCCAAGGTTGAACTGTCTTCTTCACAGCAGACGGATGTTAACCTGCCGTACATCACCGCTGATGCTTCCGGTCCTAAGCACTTGAACGTCAAGCTGACTCGCGCCAAGCTGGAATCACTGGTTGAAGAGCTGGTTGAGCGCTCACTGGAGCCTTGTAAGATCGCTCTGAAAGATGCGGGTCTATCTACCTCTGAAGTAGATGAAGTGATTCTGGTCGGTGGTCAGACGCGTATGCCATTAGTGCAGAAACGTGTCACTGAGTTTTTCGGTAAAGAGCCACGTAAAGATGTTAACCCGGACGAAGCTGTAGCGATTGGTGCGGCAATTCAGGGTGCGGTACTTTCCGGTGACGTGAAAGACGTGCTGCTATTAGACGTGACCCCGCTGACACTGGGTATTGAGACCATGGGTGGTGTAGCTACGCCGCTGATTGATAAGAACACTACGATTCCAACCAAGAAATCACAGGTGTTCTCAACCGCCGATGACAATCAGACCGCTGTAACCATTCACGTGGTACAGGGTGAGCGTAAACAGGCGAATCAGAACAAGTCACTGGGACGTTTTGATCTGGCGGATATTCCACCGGCACCGCGTGGCGTACCTCAGGTTGAGGTTACCTTTGATATCGATGCCAACGGTATTCTGAATGTGTCTGCTAAGGACAAAGCGACCGGTAAGCAGCAGTCCATCGTGATTAAAGCCTCTTCCGGTTTGAGCGATGAAGAAGTCGATCAGATGGTTCGTGACGCTGAAGCTCATGCGGATGAAGATCGTAAGTTCGAAGAGCTGTCACAGGCACGTAACCAGGGTGATGCCATGGTGCACACCGCCAAGAAGACGCTGAAAGATGCGGCTGATAAAGTGACCGAAGACGAGAAAACCAAGATTGAAGCGGCTATCGCAGAGCTGGAAGAAGCGCTCAAAGGTGATGACAAAGCGGCGATCGAAAGCAAAACAGAAGCACTGACCGAAGCTGTGTCCGGTGTGGCGCAGAAGATGTATGCTGATGCCGCTGCCGCTGAACAGGGTGATGCTGGTCAGAGTGAAGAAAAGCCCGCAGAAGACGTAGTGGATGCTGAGTTTGAAGAAGTGAAGGATGACAAAAAGTAATCCTTCATGTCCAGCATGAACTACTGAAATACTGAAATGAAGGCGACGCGGGCATCAGCCCGCGTTGTCGTGTCCGGCTCCCGCAGGAGTCATCGTTAACCGGATCAGATTCGGACTATGTCAAAAAAAGACTATTACGAACTACTGGGTGTCCCGCGCGATGCCTCAGACCGCGATATTAAAAAAGCCTATCGTCGCCTGGCGATGAAGTATCACCCGGACCGTAATCCGGATGATAAGGACGCGGAAAATAAATTTAAAGAGTTCAGCGAAGCTTACGAAGTGCTTTCAGACGCCCAGAAAAAGGCCGCGTACGACCAGTTTGGTCATGCCGGTGTTGATGGGCAGGCTGGCGGCGGTGGCTTCCACGGCGGCTTTGAGGGTAATTTCTCCGACATCTTTGGTGATGTGTTTGGGGATATCTTCGGGGGCGGCGGTGGTGGTCAGCGTCGCAGCAGTGTGCAGCGTGGTGCCGATCTGCGTTACAACCTGGATTTAACCCTGGAAGAAGCGGTACGTGGCTGTGAAAAAAGCCTGCGTGTGCCGACGCTGGTGGGTTGTGAAACCTGTCATGGCAGCGGGGCCAAGCCTGGAACCAATGCCAAAACCTGTGGTACCTGTGGCGGTATCGGCCAGGTGAGAATGCAGCAGGGCTTTTTCTCGGTGCAGCAGACCTGTCCTTCCTGTCACGGCAGTGGCAAGGTGATCTCTGACCCTTGTAGTAGCTGTCATGGACAGGGTCGTGTCGAGAAGGTTAAAACCCTGCAGGTTAAAATCCCGGCAGGTGTGGATACCGGCGACCGTATTCGTTTGTCAGGTGAAGGCGAAGCGGGAGCTAATGGCGGCCCGGCGGGTGATCTCTATGTGCAGGTCAGTGTACGTGAGCATGAGATCTTTCAGCGTGACGGTAAGCACTTGTATTGCGAAGTGCCGATCAGCTTTGTCGATGCCGCCCTAGGTGGCGAGCTGGATGTGCCGACCCTGGATGGCCGAGTGAAGCTCAAGGTGCCAACCGAAACCCAGACGGGCAAGCTGTTTCGCTTGCGTGGCAAGGGTATTACCCCGGTTCGCGGTGGCGGTGTCGGTGATCTGATGGTCAAAGTGATCGTGGAAACACCTGTCAGCCTGAATAGTCGCCAGAAAGAACTGTTGCGCGAGTTTCAAGATGCCACTGAAGAGGGTAA
Source organism: Nitrincola sp. (assembly GCF_048264025.1). Lineage (NCBI taxonomy): Bacteria > Pseudomonadati > Pseudomonadota > Gammaproteobacteria > Oceanospirillales > Oceanospirillaceae > Nitrincola > Nitrincola sp. The sequence goes on along the minus strand of NZ_JBLXDN010000009.1, from coordinate 132,197 downwards.
GCATAAGCACAGCCCTAAACGCCATGGTTTCTTCGATTCAGTGAAGAAGTTTTTTGAGGATATGACCTGATTCAGGGTCGGCTGGTTTTTGGCAGGTAAGGTAATGATCAGAATAGCAGTGACAGGTGCGGCTGGCCGCATGGGTAAAACCTTGATGGAAGCCGTTCAGCAGGCCGAGGGCGCACAGCTTACAGCGGCGATTGTTGAGCCAAGTAGCTCTCTGGTGGGCGCTGATGCCGGTGAGTTGGCCGGTCTGGGTAAGCTGGGCGTCAAGCTGAGTGGATCACTGGCTGAGGTTAAGGATGATTTTGATCTATTGATCGACTTTACCTCCCCCAGCGTGACCATGCAGAATCTGGCGTTTTGTGAAGCGCATGGCAAGCAACTGGTGGTGGGTACAACCGGACTGGATGAGGCGCAAAAAGCACACTTGCAACAGGCGTCTGAGCAGATTGCCCTGGTGTTTGCACCCAACATGAGTGTGGGCGTTAATCTGTGCTTTAAGCTGCTGGAAGTAGCCGCCAAGGCCCTGGGTGACGATGGCGGTTATGATATCGAAGTGATAGAAGCGCATCATCGGCATAAGGTGGATGCGCCTTCCGGTACCGCCTTGCGTATGGGTGAAGTGCTGGCTGATACCTTGGGTCGCGATCTTAAAAGCTGCGCGGTTTATGGTCGTGAAGGTCAGACCGGCCCGCGTACTGCCAAAGAGATCGGCTTTGAAACCATTCGTGCCGGTGATGTTGTGGGTGATCATACTGTGCTGTTCGCCACTGAGGGTGAGCGTATTGAGATTACTCATAAAGCCTCTAGTCGCATGACTTTTGCCAAGGGGGCCGTGCGGGCTGCTGTGTGGTTGGCGGATAAGCCCCGTGGCCTATACGACATGCAGGATGTACTTAACCTCAGATAAGTGAGGTTAAGTGTATTGTAAATGTAACCTGGGCATGGCTTAATCTTCCTGTGGGTTTTATACAGGAAGTGTGTCGTGTCTCAATTGCTATTGTGCTACTCAAAAATCCTTGAAATTGTAGGTGATCTGGTTAAGGTCTATGTGCCTGAACCTGATCGAGACAAAACCGGCAGTGTCGGCTTTGGTGATTTGGCACTGATTGAAAATCCCCTTGACCCTTCGCAGTTGCCTTGCCTTGCACAGGTAATTGAATTGGGCAGTGATACCGTTTCGCTGCAGGTGTTTTCTGGCACCAAAGGCCTGTCAACCAAGGCCACCATCCGCTTTCTTGGTCACTCTATGCAGGTGGCCTTTTCCACTAATATTCTCGGTCGGGTATTTTCCGGTGCTGGCGTACCCATTGATGCCGGTCCTGATCTGACTGAAGAGCCGCACATCGAAATTGATGGGCCGACGGTTAACCCTGCTCGCCGAGTATTAGCCTCGCGCATGATTCGTACCGACGTACCGATGATCGACGTCTTTAACTCCTTGGTTGAAAGCCAGAAAATCCCGATTTTCTCCGTTGCCGGAGAGCCCTATAACCAGCTGTTGGCGCAGATCGGTGCCAATGCGGATGCTGATGTTGTGGTATTCGGCGGTATCGGGTTGATCTTCGATGACTACCATTTCTTCCGTACCGCTTTCGAAAAGGCGGGCGTGCTGGCCAAAACCGTCATGTATGTTCATCTGGGCTCTGATCCCACAGTCGAAGCACTGCTGGTGCCGGATATGGCCTTAGCCGTGGCGGAGCGCTTCGCGGTCGAAGAAGGTAAGCGGGTGCTGGTGCTGCTCACCGACATGACCGCCTATGCCGATGCGCTCAAAGAAGTGGGCGTGGCGATGGAGCACGTACCGTCAAACCGTGGCTATATTGGTGACCTCTATTCGCAGTTGGCGCGGCGCTATGAGAAGGCCTGTGACTATAAAGGTGCGGGTTCTGTCACGATTCTGTCAGTGACCACCATGCCCGGTGATGATGTCACCCATCCGGTGCCGGATAACACTGGCTATATCACCGAAGGGCAGTTCTACCTGCATGATGGCGTGCTGGATCCATTTGGTTCTCTGTCGCGTCTGAAACAGCATGTGATAGGTAAGGTGACCCGTGAAGATCATGGCCAGATCATGAACACCATGGTGCGGTTTTATGCTTCGGCGCAAGATGCCCAGCAGAAGCAGGCGATGTCATTTGAGTTAACCGACTATGATCTGCGGCTATTGCGCTTCGGTGATCTGTTTCAGCGTCGCTTTATGGACATCAAGGTGTCACTGCCGCTGGAAAAGGCGCTTGATCTGTGCTGGAAGACCCTCGCTGAGTGCTTTGAAGCAGATGAGCTGCTGATGAAGCAGGATCTGGTAGACAAGTATTTCCCCCAACCGGCTAGTGTACGAGGGTAAATCATGGGTCGGCTGGCGCTGAATAAAAGTACCCTGAACAAGGAAGGGCGCAAGGTCAAAGCCTACCAGAAATTTGTACCGGCTTTGGATTTGAAGCGTAAACAACTGCTTGCAGCCCGGGTGACAGCACAACAAAAGTTGCTGGAGCATGACCAGGAGCTTATTGATGTGGAAGCACGCGTTAAGCAGCAACTGCGTATGCTGAGTAACTATCAAGGGCGTGCCGATGAGTTGGTTCGGATCAAACACATAGAGCTGGTGGAAGTGAATCTGGTGGGTATACGTTTACCGGAACTGCGTTCGCTGGAGCTGGTGATTAACCCCTATTCCTGTTTAGGTACGGAGCATTGGCTAGATAAGCTGGCATCACAGTTACAGCAGGTGGTGGAGATCAAAACCCGCCGTCAGGTACTAAATAAGCGCCTGGAATTACTGAATAAAGGCCTGCAGAAAACTACGCAACGCCTGAATCTTTTCGATAAGGTGTTGATTCCTAAGGCTCAGACTAATATTCGTAAGATCCGCATTGCGCTGGCCGATGCTGAGCGTGCCGGTGTTGTACGCGCAAAAATTGCCAAGAATAAACGTCAGGCGCTGCCCTCATGAGTATTCTGCAGCTGAAAAAGGCCGCTTTGATTGGTCTGACTGAAGAAAAACTGCAACTTCTGGATGCCTTGCAAGCGCTGGGACTAATGCACGTGATTCCGTTGCAGGACCCTCAGCAGAAGGTGCAAGCGGAAGACAGTGTGAATCCCGAGCGCCTTAAGCGGGCATTGCAGTATTTGTTGAGCTGCCGTGAAAAGCGCCGTCAGGTAGTGCGAACACGCCAGTTCAGCCTGGTTGAAATGCTGGATCGTATTGACCTTAGCCGTACCCGGCGTCTGGAGCTGATGGCACGTCGCGATTTTCTGGAAAAGCGTATTGCAGATCTAACCCCTTGGGGCGATTTTAGCTTTCCTGAGCCCGATGCGTTGGCGCATCAAAAACTTTGGTTCTATCTGGTGCCAAACTTTCAAATGCATCAGGTCGAGCGCTCTGGATTAATCTGGCATTGTGTTCACCGGGACAACCGCCATGCCTATATCGTGGTAGTGTCAGAGCAGGAGCCGGATGCTAACCGTATGCCGGTGGCTCGGACCTTGACTGGTAAGGTTCCCCTGAGTCAGTTGGAGCAGGATCTCGAGGACATCGAGATAGAGCTGGAATCAACCGAAGCTGAGCGTGAAGCGCTGACTCGCTGGATCTATCAACTGCAGCGCTGTGTGGCTGATACGCAGGACAGTGCATTTCTATCTGAGGTGGCTGATCAGACCCTCGACTGCGGGGAGATTTTTGCGTTACAAGGCTGGGTGGCTGAGTCGCATCTGGAAGATCTGCAGGCCTTTGCTGAGAGTCAGGGATTGGTGTTGTTGATTGAAGAGCCTGAGCGAGAGGAAGTTCCCCCGACCTTGCTGGAGAATACCGAGCAATTGGGCGGTGGTCAGGAAGTGGTCAGCTTTTTTCAGACCCCGGGATACCGTAGCTGGGACCCGTCCAGAGTGGTGTTTTTCTCCTTCACCGGCTTTTTTGCCATCATTATGTCGGATGCGGGTTATGCGCTGTTGCTGGGGGCTATTCTGGCCTATTACTGGAAATCGATGCAGGCTACTCGAACTCAGCGTCGGCTACGTTCGCTCGGGCTGACGCTGAGTGTTGCCAGCTTTGTCTGGGGTGTGGCTGTAGGCAGCTATTTCGGTGCTCCAGCCCCTTTTGATTGGTTACAGCAGTTAAAAGTCATTGATATTAATGACTTTGATTACATGATGCGGCTATCCATTGGTATTGGTGCATTGCACCTGCTATTGGCCAATCTGATGATGGCCTGGGTTCGGCGTCAGTCATTGCAGGCCTGGGCATCGGTAGGTTGGGCGCTGGCGGTACTGTCGGCCTTACTGGGTTGGCTGCAGGGCTTTCATCTGCTGCATTGGCTGGTGTTTGCCCTTGGCCTGTTGCTGGTGTTAGGCATGAGTGGTCAGGAGGAACGCTGGCAGTTGCGTGGTTTGCTGCAGGGTACCCTGGCATTGACCAATATCACCAAAATGTTTGGTGATGTGTTGAGCTACCTGCGCCTGTTTGCACTGGGGTTGGCCAGCGCATCCCTGGCGATCACCTTCAATCAGCTGTCTACCGATGTGGCGATGGCTTTGCCAGGTATCGGCATGTTCCTCAAAGTTTTGATCTTGTTAGCCGGGCACATGCTGAACTTTGTCCTGACCGTGGTCAGTGGAGTGATTCACGGACTGCGTCTGAATCTTATTGAATTTTATAACTGGAGTCTGGCAGATGAAGGCTATGCCTTCCGGCCTTTCTCGAAACAGGAGGTTACACCTTGGACAACCTGATTATGGCCCTGGGTTGGGCTGGGCTTTATGGCCCGATGGCGTTGGGCGCGATAGGCAGTATGATCGGCTGTTCACTGGCAGGTCAGGCGGCTGTGGGGGCACTGCTGGAAACCGAAACCGGACACGGTCGTTATATCGGTATTTCAGCCATGCCGTCCTCCCAGTCTATTTATGGCATCGTGGTGATGTTTGCGCTGAATCGTGACGTCACCCCGGAAAATGCAGCGGGGCTGGCGGGTATCGGTTTACTATGTGGCCTGGCACTGATGTTCAGTGCGATTTACCAGGGGCGTAGCTGCGCATCGGCAATCAATGTCTCCAAAATTCGTCCGGAAATATTCGGGATGTCACTGGCACCGGCAGCGATTGTCGAAGGCTTTGCGGTATTTGCCTTTATCTTTGCCTTGGTTATCAGTGCAGGTGTTCCTGCTTAGGAGTGACATATGAATCAGCAGGAAAAACACCATCCCTCCTATGGGGTCGAAGCACTGATCGAACAGTTGCGCGATCAAGGCGTACAGAAAGGGCGTACAGAAGCTGATCAACTGCTGCAAGAGGCGCGTCAGAAAGCCGCTCAGTTGCTTGATGAAGCGCGCCATGATGCCGACACCATTCGTCAGACAGCGCAGCGTGATGCTGAGCAGACGCGTAAGGCCGGTGAAGACGCTCTGAAAATGGCCGCGCGTGATCTGCTGTTGGAATTGAAAGAGAGCATGGCGCTAAGCTTTGCTGATCAGGTAGAGCGCCTGGTTGAGCAACAGATGGACAATGCCGAATTTATGCGCCGGCTGATACTTGAATTGGTGGGCAAGGTGCGGGATCAGTCGCATCTGGACGGTCACAGTGTGGAAGTGATGCTGCCGGATGAGTTTATCGGCCTGGATGAGTTGCGCCGCAATGCACATGAATACCGTCAGGGGCGTTTAAGTCAGTTTGTGCAGTCCTTATCGGCCGAATTGCTGCGCGATGGCATCAGTTTTGATACCCATGCTGGTCGCGGACTGCGTATACGTTTGAGCGGTAAAGATGTTGAGATTGACCTGACTGAAGTGGCGATAGCACAAGTGTTGCTCAAACACCTGCAACCGCGTTTTCGTGCCTTGTTGGAAGGAGTTATCCGCTAGTGGCGGACTATTACACCCTGGTGGTTGCTCTGCCCTGGCTGCATGAGCAGATGGAGAAGTGCACCCAGTTACCGTTGTCTCGCATTGCGCTGGAAAAGCGACTGAGCTTGCTCAGTGATGCCGATTGGCAACTACTGCGTTTGGCTGAGCAACTCTATCATCCGGTTGCCAAAGGTGATACATCACTACCTGATCGCGATCGGGCGATGCGCTGGCAACAGCAATTGGACAGTTTTCCGTCCGAGGCCTTGCGAGCATGCCTGGGTTTACGCCTGGAAATGCAGACTTTGTTGGCGGCACTGCGTTACCGGCGCCGTCCGGAAACCTCGGCAGAGCATTTTCAGGGGTTTGGACGCTGGACACCCTGGATTCGCCGTCACTGGCAGGAACCTTTTTTTGGTCTGGAAACACAAGTCGATTATCTGGAAGAGTTGGGGCTGTTGTTTGAGCAGGGCCGCACCGGTGATCTGCAGAATCGTATGGATCAGTATCTGTGGCAGAACCTTTTGGCTACGGAGCGTAGTCACCACTTCACCCTGGAAACTGTGATCTGTTTTGTGCTGCGCTGGGGGCTGGCTGAACGGCGTTTGAGTGGTGATGCTGATACGGCTCTGACTGCCTTTGAAGGTCTGAGTGGTGAGCTAATGCAAAGCAGTGGTATTCAACAGCAGCTAGAGCAGATGTTTGAGGAATTTAACACATGAATGCAACACCGGTAACCGCGCGTGTCGCGGGTGTGCGCGATGATATAGTCACCATTCGCCTGATGAAAGACGATGAAGGTGAGTTTTTTGCGCTGGTCAAAAATGAGGTGGTGTACATCTGTCCTGCGCGTCTGCCGGCCGATGGTCGTCAGGAGCGTTTGCAGGCGGAGGTATTGCGTGTCCGTCATGGTGAAGCGGATGTGCAGGTATTTGAAAATACCCGCGGTGTCTCAATCGGTGATGTGGTGGTGCAAAGCAGCCGACTGCTCTCAGTAGCGCTGGGTCCAGGGTTGCTGGGACAAATCTATGATGGCTTGCAGAATCCGCTGGAGCTGATTGCCGGCCAGCACGGCTTCTTTTTGCCGCGGGGTCTGGATGTTGATGGTATTGATCAGCAGCAGCACTGGGCTTTTCAGCCCTTGGTCAAAATCGGTTCGCGGGTCAAAGCGGGCGATGTGCTTGGCAAAGTGCAGGAGCGACGCTTTAACCATAAGATTATGGTGCCCTTCAACTTGCGCGGTGAGGCTGAAGTCACCTGGGTTCAGGAGGGTAGTTTTACCGTCACTACACCAGTGGTGCGCCTGCGGGATCAACAGGGGCAGGAGCACGAAGTGTGCATGCAGCAGTTCTGGCCAGTACGTGTGCCAGTGAATCGTGATCTGCTGCGAGCCGGTTACAGTGAGCGGATGTACCCGCATGAGCCGATGCTGACGACTATCCGTTTGATTGATACCTTTTTCCCGGTAGCGAAAGGCGGTACTGCCTGCATACCTGGTCCTTTCGGGGCAGGGAAAACGGTACTGCAAAGTTTGATTTCTCGCTATTCAGATGTCGATATTGTGATTATCGTAGCCTGTGGTGAGCGTGCTGGTGAAGTGGTGGAAACCATCACTGAATTTCCGAAAACACCGGACCCTAAAGGCGGCACCTTGATGGATCGCACGGTGATCATCTGTAACACCTCGTCCATGCCGGTGGCCGCGCGTGAAGCGTCCATCTATACCGGCATCACTATCAGTGAGTACTACCGTCAGATGGGTTATAACGTGTTGCTCATCGCTGACTCGACTTCGCGCTGGGCGCAGGCCATGCGCGAAACGTCCGGGCGTCTGGAAGAAATACCAGGCGAAGAAGCTTTTCCGGCTTATTTGGACTCAGCCGTGCGCGCACTGTATGAGCGAGCCGGTCTGATACGTACCAATGATGGTTCGATGGGTAGCCTGACATTGATTGGTACGGTATCCCCGGCGGGTGGTAACTTTGAAGAACCGGTGACCCAATCAACCCTGCGCACGGTGAAAACCTTCCTGGGATTGAGTGCTGACCGGGCCTATAAACGCGCCTATCCAGCCGTGGATCCGCTGATCTCCTGGTCTCGCTATCTGGAACAGCTGGAAACCTGGTTTGCCGAGCATATGGACAAAGACTGGGTACCTCAGGTGCGTGAAATGCTGTTATTGCTGAGAAAGGGTGAAGAAGTACAGCAGATGATGCAGGTGACCGGTGAGGAGGGCGTAACGCTGGAGGATTATCTTCTCTGGCAGAAGTCACAGTGTCTTGATCAGGTGTATTTGCAGCAGGATGCCTTTGATGCTGTGGATATTTCGGTGCCGATTGCCCGGCAGCGAGATCTGTTTCGTCTACTGACTCGCAGCCTGGAAAATCTGCCAGCGCTGACTACAAAAGAGCTGGCGCGCAAACATTTTGTGCATCTGACCAGTTTGTTCCGTAACCTTAACTACACCCGCCAGGATAGCCCTGAATATCAGCGTTACTGGCAGGAAATAGAAGCGCTGGGTAAACCTCACTGATGGGTGCCCAGCTCACAACATAGCTCGCCTTCGTCGCTGCGGCTCATCGCCAGATGGCGCAGCGGGAAGTGGCCGGTTTTACGGTCACTGAAATAAAACTTCAATGCGTTGGTGATCGTCGGAAAGGCCAGCGCATCCCAGGGGATCTCGTCTTCACGGAACAGCTCCACCTCAAGTGATTCATCACTAATGCTGAAACTAGGCTCCGGCATGTCTGCCAGATAGATCATCTGCACCTGATCAACATGCAAAATGGATGTCATGGTGTAGAGGCTGCGAATGATTACCTGAGCATTGGCTTCTTCCAGTGTCTCACGTAAGGCCGCCTGTTCGGTGGATTCACCATTTTCCATAAATCCGGCCGGCAGCGTCCAGAGGCCATAGCGCGGCTCAATCGCGCGTTTGCACAATAATACCTGGTCCTGGTAGACCGGCAGACAGCCTGCAATAATACAGGGGTTTTCGTAATGGATGGTATGGCAGCAGTTACATACATAGCGGTGACGGTTGTCACCCGCGGGTATTTTTTGCTCAACCGCCGCACCACAATTCGAACAGTATTTCATTGGGCTGGTTCCTTGTTGCTTCCCCGTCATTGTAGTCAGATGCAGATAGGCTAGTCGACCCGTTTTTTTAGCGTTATCATCAACGGGATAAGGAGACACTATGCTTACTCAGGCCATTCAGCGTATCAATGCCCATCAACCCTGGCGATTGCGTCGTAAAGGGCGGGAAGCGGCTGTGCTGATACCTGTGACCCGGTCTGAAAACCATCCAGAGCTGATTCTGACAGTCCGGGCATCTCATCTCAATACACACAAGGGCGAAGTCTGTTTTCCTGGGGGTAAGCGCGATGAATCCGATGCCTCTCTATCCTATACGGCGCTGCGTGAAGCCAATGAAGAGATTGGACTCAGCGCAAAGGATGTGGAGTTATACGGCCCATTGGGACAGGTGGTTTCCAAACATCATCTGCAGGTCACCCCTTGGGTGGGTGTGATACCGGAGCATTTACCCTTGCAAGCGAATCCAGGAGAAATCGCACGTATTTTTAAAGTGCCGGTACGTTTTTTCCTTGAGCAGGGTCCACCGCAACTGGATCAAATCGTCGTGGGAGATCAGGTCTGGGATGTACCTTCCTGGCATTATGAAGGCGAGCTTATTTGGGGGCTGACGGCTTATATTATCTGTGAGTTGCTGACGATCGGGTTTGACATGCCGTTAACTATGCCAACCCGACCGGAGCGGGGATTATGCTGATCAGCGCAGCTTATCCTTACGGATAGGGATAAGTCGCACTGTCTGGATAAACTTGTCTTGTATCTGCAGGGTTTCTACGCGGTATTCGCCGATGACCAGGCAGATGTTAGCATCCGGCAGTGATTCCAGGGTTTCGGTAATCAGGCCGTTGAGTGTTTTTGGGCCATCGGTTGGCAGTTGCCAGTGGAGCGCCCGGTTGATGTCACGGACATAGGCGCCGCCATCGATGAAATAACTGCCATCATCCTGTGGATGAATATCTTCGACCAGATCATTGTTCTCTTCAGACAGCTCACCCACGATCTCTTCGAGTATATCTTCCAGCGTGACGATCCCTTCGACATCACCATATTCATCGACAACGATACCGATACGTCGACTCTGCTGTTGGAAATTGAGTAGCTGAGTCTGCAGCGGCGTACTTTCCGGCACAAAATAGGGATCACTGGCTACTTGTAAAATAGCCTCTTTGGTAACTTCACCGCGTTGAATCAGTTGAGCCAGTTTGCGCATATGCAACAGGCCAATAACCTTATTGATATCGCCATGATAAATCGGCAAGCGGGTATGCAGGGTGTTGGAAAGCTGCTCCAGAATCTGTTCAAGCGTCTGGTCCATATCTATGCCTTCCACTTCATTGCGGGGGATCATGATGTCGTTAACGGTGACATCATCCAGCTCCAGCACACCGAGTAGCATTGACTGGTTACGTTTGGGGAGCAGGGCCCCGGCTTCATGTACCAGGGTGCGCAGCTCTTCCGTACTCAAATGATCGTTACCATGCTGATTGGGTTTAACGCCAAAGGCACGTAGCAGATTATTGGTGATGGCACCCACCAGCCAGACCAGCGGATAAAATAGTTTCAACAGCGGATGAAGTATGAAGCTGGCCGGAAAAGCAATACGCTCGGGGTGTAAGGCGGCCAGGGTTTTTGGCGTCACCTCAGCAAAAATCAGAATCACTAGTGTTAACACACCGGTAGCAATAGCAATACCGGCATCTCCCCAGAGCTTGACCGCAATAATCGTGGCAATCGCTGACGCGAGAATGTTAACAAAATTATTACCGATCAGGATAAGGCCTATCAGGCGATCAGGGCGTTCCAGTAGTTGACTGGCTCTGATAGCACCGCGATGGTGTTTTTTTACTAGATGGCGTAACCGGTAACGGTTCAACGACATCATTGAGGTTTCTGAGCTGGAAAAGAAAGCTGATAAAATAATCAGAAAGCCAAGCAGAATCAGCAGAGAGCTTATCGACGCGTCTTCCAAAATAAAAACCTGTGTTATAAATAGGGATAGCCATTTTCAGAGCAGAACCCGGCTGTGTCAATAGCTATAAAAATCTAGAGGATGAACTCCATGACCAGCTTTGAGCCAAAGTAGCCCAGCATCAACAATAAAAAGCCACCGATAGTCCAGCGGATGGCGGTGATGCCGCGCCAACCCAGGAGTTTGCGGCCCGCTAGCAGCGTGGCATAAATTAACCAGGCGGCGATGGATAGCAGGGTTTTATGAACCAGATGTTGTGCAAACAGATTCTCAACAAACAACCAGCCACTGAGCAATGAAATGCTCAACAGAATAAAACCGACCCAAAGCATCTCAAACAGCAGTTTTTCCATGATCTGCAGGGGCGGTAAACTGGCGACCAGACCACGTGTATGATGCTGCTTCAATGCCAGTTGCTGGCGCCAGAGCAGGATGGCCTGCAGCGCGGACAGGGTGAAAATACTGTAGGCCAGCACTGATAACAGAATGTGCAGGAATAAACCGCTACCATAGGGCTTCAGTGTATCCGAGACCGGCATGATGGCCGCTAACAGTACGGCAAGCGCCGCCATCGGGAAGACCCCGATAAACAGGTTGTCAATGCGTTGGCGTAAACTGCTGCCGATCACTAGTGCGGCGACCAGCCAACTGATCAGTGAGCCCATGCTGAACAGGCCAAGATCTATACCCGCCTCATGGTGAAGCGTGTGGTACACCGAAACCCCGTGGGCCACAAAGCCCAGAACCCCCGAAATAAGTACAGCGGGGCGAACATCAAGCCGCCTACCCGTGGCGCGCTGCCATTGCAGCCAGGATGCGATGGCGTAGCATATAACTGCAAATAATGAGATGAAAATCAGCATCCAATGAATCTCCTTTCAGGCGCATAAGTTTGGCATAAACTGTGTAAATAAGAAATATAGGGTGCAGTGCGAGTGCAGGGATCTGTATAATGTCGAGCAAAGTTTGTTCAGTGGTTACACCGAGTTGCTGAAGACACGTCCTCAGCTGGCCACAGATGATCCGATCAGAGGCAAAGCATGTTTGATAATCTTACACAACGATTAACGCAGACGTTACGCAGCGTCACCGGTCAGGCGCGCCTGACGGAAGAGAATATTAAAAGCACCCTGCGCGAAGTGCGCATGGCGCTGCTTGAAGCGGATGTGGCTTTACCGGTTGTTAAAGAGTTCATTAACAGCGTTAAAGAGCGCGCGGTCGGGCAGGAAGTCAGTAAAAGCCTGAGTCCTGGCCAGGTCTTCGTTAAAATAGTCAACGAAGAACTGATCAAAGTGATGGGTGAGGCTAATGCTGAGCTCGATCTGAGCATCACGCCACCCGCGGTCGTTATGATGGCGGGTTTGCAGGGCGCGGGTAAAACCACCTCTGTGGCCAAGCTGGCTCGTTTTCTGAAAGAGCGCAAAAAGAAAAAAGTACTGGTGGTGTCAGCCGATATTTATCGACCCGCTGCTATTCGTCAGCTGGAAACCCTGGCAACTGAAGTGGGCGTGGAGTTTTTTCCCTCGGATAGCAGTCAGAAGCCAGTAGATATCGTCAATAGCGCCATTCGTCATGCCCGCCTGCAACACCACGATGTGCTGCTGGTGGATACCGCCGGTCGTCTTGCCATTGATGAGGCGATGATGGCTGAGATTCGTGATCTGCATGCCGCGGTTAAACCGGTTGAAACCCTGTTTGTGGTTGATGCCATGACCGGTCAGGATGCTGCCAATACTGCACGAGCTTTTAATGAAGTGCTGCCATTGACCGGTGTGATCCTGACCAAAACGGATGGTGATGCACGTGGTGGTGCGGCTTTGTCGGTACGTCATATTACCGGTAAGCCAATCAAATTCATCGGTGTGGGTGAAAAAACCGACGCACTGGAGCCTTTCCATCCTGATCGTATTGCCTCGCGTATCCTCGGTATGGGGGATGTGCTCAGCCTGATCGAAGAGGCCGAGCAGAAGATCGACAAGGCCAAGGCTGAAAAGCTAGCCAAGAAGATGACCAAAGGCAAAGGCTTTGATCTGGAAGACTTCCGTGAACAGATCCAGCAGATGAGCAACATGGGCGGCATGATGGGCATGCTGGAAAAATTGCCCGGTATGGGGCAAATGGCGCAAGCGGCTCAAGCGGCGCAGGCTGAAAAAGGCATGCAGCAGTTTGAAGTGATTATCAACTCCATGACTCCTAAAGAACGACGCAATCCGGATATCATCTCCGGCTCACGTAAGCGTCGTATTGCGGTGGGTTCCGGTACCCAGATTCAGGATGTAAACCGTCTGCTCAAGCAGCATAAGCAGATGGCAAAAATGATGAAGAAATTTGGCAGCAAGTCAGGTATGACCAAGTTAGCGCGTGGCATGAAAGGCATGATGCCACCGGGAATGGGCGGTGGTGGCGGCTTTCCGCGCTTCTGAGGCATGAATAGCTTTTATTTATTGGTTGTTTGACGTACAATTCGCGCCTTGTTTTTTAGATTGGCCCCCGTCTTGCCGGCTAACATAGCGAAGGGATGGGGATTATTAACGATGGGCGATCCTAAAACCCATCCTTGCGAAATAAAGGGGTCCAGCGCATGGTCACTATTCGTTTGTCTCGTGGCGGCGCCAAAAAGCGTCCGTTCTATCATATCACCGTTGCCGATTCACGCTTTGCGCGTGACAGCCGCTTTATTGAGCGGGTGGGCTTTTTTAACCCTGTAGCCCGGGGTCAGGAAGAGCGTCTGCGCATTAACCTGGAACGTGTTGATTACTGGATCAGCAAAGGTGCTCAGACCTCTGAGCGCGTTGCTAATCTGGTTAAAGACGCACGTAAAGCCGCACAGTAAGTTTGGCGGACCTGACAGGTATGGAGCAAATGCAAGCAGAGAAACTCACCGTTATCGGTAAGTTGACTGCACCCTACGGTGTTAAGGGCTGGATCAAAATCCACTCCTATACTGATCCGATAGATAATGTATTTTGTTATTCCCCCTGGCAGGTAAAGCGTGGCGAACAGTGGTTTCAGATCAAACTGGAATCCAGTAAGCGTCACGGTAAAGGCTTGATTGCCAAGTTGGCGGGTATTGATACCCCTGAACAGGTCAGAGACTGGAGCAATGCGGAGATTTATGTCTCACAGCATCAGTTACCTGAGCTGGAAACAGGAGAGTACTACTGGAGTCAGCTTGAAAATCTTTTGGTTTATACCGAATCCGGCGAGTTGCTGGGACGGGTCGACCACCTGATCGAAACCGGTTCGAATGATGTGTTCGTCGTCAAAGCGACTGCGAATAGTCGCGACAAGGTTGAACGGCTTATCCCTTATTTGCCGGAACAGGTGGTTAAAGAGATAGATCTTGAAAAAGGAACGATGCGGGTCGATTGGGACCCGGAGTTCTAATTGATGTGGTTCGGAATTGTCAGTTTGTTTCCGGAGATGTTCGATGCCATTACTGGCTATGGCATCACTGGACGCGCAGTTCGCAGTGGTTTGCTTCAGGTCGAGTGTTGGAATCCCAGGGATTTTACGCTGGACAAGCACCGTACCGTGGATGACCGGCCTTATGGCGGCGGTCCCGGTATGTTGATGAAAGTGCAGCCTCTGCGAGATGCCATACAGGCCGCCAAACTGAAAGCACCGGGGCAACCCAGGGTGATTTACTTGTCACCCCAGGGGCGCCGGTTGGATCAGGCAGGTGTGTCAGAGCTTGCAGCCGCAGACAGCCTGATTTTGGTGGCTGGGCGCTACGAGGGCATAGATGAGCGCTTGATAGACGCTGATATTGACGAAGAATGGTCGTTGGGTGATTTTGTACTCAGTGGAGGTGAGCTGCCTGCCATGGTTATGGTGGATGCAGTTTCGCGAATGTTACCCGGTGTATTGGGGCATGAAGATTCGGCAGCCGAGGATTCCTTTGCTGCAGGCTTGCTGGATTGCCCGCACTATACCCGACCTGAAACACTCGATGATAAGCAGGTACCACCGGTACTGTTGGGCGGTAACCACGCTGATATCAAACGCTGGCGTTTGAAGCAGCAGTTGGGACGAACCTGGCAAAGACGGCCGGATCTGTTGAACAAGATTGAACTCAGCCCGGAACAGCAGGCGCTGTTAAGCGAATATATCCGCGAAGCCGAATAGGCGTGCGGTCGAAAATACAGGAGCGAGCGATGAGCAGCAAAAGTAGTATTATTCAGCAGATTGAAGCTGAACAGATGAATAAAGAGGTGCCTGCATTTGCACCCGGTGATACCGTTATAGTCCAGGTTAAGGTTGTTGAGGGCGAACGTAGCCGTCTGCAGTCTTTTGAAGGTGTAGTGATCGGTAAGCGTAACCGCGGACTGAACTCAGCCTTCACAGTACGTAAAATTTCCCACGGTGTGGGTGTTGAACGTACTTTCCAGACTTACAGCACGATCATTGACAGTATTAGCGTCAAGCGTCGTGGTGATGTACGTCAGGCTAAACTTTACTACCTGCGTGAGCGTAGCGGTAAGTCTGCACGTATTAAAGAAAAGCTGGGTTAATTGCCCCACATCAAAAAAACGGCCTGCGGGCCGTTTTTTTTCGTCTGGGCATTCGCGTAAAGGCTAAATTGTGCATAGAATGCAATATCGGGAAACATTTAGCTGAGAAAAGACGGATGTGGATTGTTAAACTGTTTTCAAAGGTAGTGTTGCTGCTGTTGTTGTTGCTGCTCATTGCTTACGGCTTGTATTACTATCAGGTGAAATCGGCCATCGATGCGCAGTTGCAGCAAATGCGTCCATTGATTGAGGCTGATTATGGCGCACTGTATGTCAATCCTCTGGGCGATATTCAGCTGAGTACCGTTACCTTTACACCTATGGGGCAGCCCACTGGATTTATTGTCGACAACATTCGCCTGACTTCAGATCCGCTATTTTTTTTACGCTTCGAATCGCGTGTGGCTACCGGTGACTGGCCGGATGAATTAGCTTTGGCTATAGAAGGCTTGCATGTAGATTTTAATATGCCCTTATTCGTTATGTTGACGCAATTAGCTCAGCAGGCCGAAGAGGGGGTTCAACCTGAAGCGCTAGGATGTGGAACAGTGCGTTACTTTGATATGTCCGCAATGCGTATGATGGGAATGCGTCAGGGCCGCTTTGACTTTCATGCCAACCTGCGTAAAGCCGCCCAAAACAGGCTGGATCTGGAGTTGCTTGGGCACATGTACGGTTGGGGTGAAGTGGCTGTTGATGTGAGCCTTCAGGCTGGTATGGCTTCTCCTCAGGTTTTGTTGCAGCAGGGCCCGCAGCTCAAACGTATGGTTGTCAGTTATCAGGATAAAGGCTACAACCAGCGTAAAAACCAGTTCTGTGCCATGCAGTCAGGGTTGAGTATTGCTGAATACCGTGATCAACATTTGGGATTGATTCAGGACTGGTTGAATGATCAGGCTCCGGAGCTGACTGCTTCCTTGATGTCGGCTTACCGACAGACGGGTGAGCCAGGTGCCCGAATGGTTATGAGTCTGAATCTGGATGGTGTGGATCTGCGTTCGCTTGACTCACCGGAGTATCTGGGTGAAGTATTGGCAAGCACACTGTCAGTCAGTGTGAATGACCAGCCACTGGCACTGGATTCAGAGCAAATGCAGTCACTGTTGGTGTTGTTGCAGGAGCCAGTAATTCAGCATCAGCCACTAGTGAAGATGCCAGAGTCCTCTGAATTGGCAAATTTGCCGCGTAATATGCCAGGTGTGTCATCGCCGCCGGCTATACCTGAGGCGCGATTGACTGAGCCGCAGCAATATCGCCGAACTGATCCGCAAGAACTGGAAAACTACATCGGCCATCCGGTGCGTTTTTATACCACGTTTGGAAAGCGCGTTGACGGCATACTGGTCAGTGTTGAAGATGGTAATGCCCGCGTGGCGGAGCGAGTACAGCATGGTACGGCGCAGTACCCGGTTGAGTTGGAATCGCTTCAGGCTACCGAGGTTTTTCGTTGACCCTGGATCGTCGTTTTACTGCTTTGGAACCCCAGCCTCAGGATCAGCGCCTTATTCGGGAATATGTGCAGCTAGCCTGGTTGGAAAAGGGGTTGAGTCGTAATACGCAACTTTCTTATCAGCGTGATCTTAATCATTTTGCCTTATGGCTTAATGATCGCTCTCTCTATTTGCTCCAGGTCCAGCGGCATCACCTTCAAGCCTATCTGGACTGGCGGGTTGGGCAGGCATTCAAAGCGGTTTCCACCGCGCGGGTGTTATCCTGTCTGCGCGGGTTTTATCGATTTTTGTTACGTGAGGCGCGGGTGGAACAGGACCCGACACTCAATATTGCCAGCCCTAAACCGGGTCGACCCTTACCTAAAACGCTGACTGAAGCCGATGTTGAACATCTGCTGGCGGCTCCCGATGTGTCGGATGTGCTGGGACTGCGTGATAGAACCATGCTTGAACTGATTTATGCGTCTGGTTTGCGGGTTACGGAGCTGGTTAGCTTGCGAACGGAGCAGATGAATCTCCGTCAGGGGGTGATAAGGGTGGTTGGTAAGGGTGATAAAGAGCGTCTGGTGCCGGTAGGAGATGAGGCGCTGGAATGGATGCGCCGCTACTTGAAAACCTCGCGACCTTTGCTTGCCGTTGATGCCTCACAGGATGTGGTTTTCCTGAGTCGCCGGGGCAATCAGATGACCCGTCAGACCTTCTGGCACCGAGTGCGTCTGCATGCAAATCAGGCGGGTATTGACAAATCTTTGTCACCGCACGTGTTGCGCCATGCGTTTGCCACGCATCTGCTCAATCATGGTGCCGATCTGCGCGTTGTGCAGATGTTGCTCGGTCATGCGGATCTGTCAACAACACAAATTTATACACACGTAGCAACACACAGATTGCAGTCATTGCATCAAGCACATCATCCGCGAGGATGAACTTTTATCTCCGTGGTTACTCTGATAACCAAGTATTAATGATTGAATGAGGAAGCTATGAAGAAGTATGCCGGTTGGGTCGTTTTATTGATGGGTTTTCTGCTCAGCTCGCAGAGTATGGCTGATGCCAAGGATTTAATCCGTGAGCAGTTACACAAAGCGGATGCCAGGATTCCAATTAAAAGTATTGAGGCGGCACCACTGGAGGGTATGTACGAGGTGCTGTTAGAAAGTGGTGAGCTGCTTTACGCACATGAGCAGGGTGAGTATTTCCTTGTGGGCCACCTGTTCCGCATTGGTGATCAGGGCTTAGTGAATGTGACCGAGCAAACCCAAAATCAGATGCGTGTTGATGCACTGTCTGAAGTGGCTGCAGATCAGATGATCACCTATCCAGCCAAAGGTGAGAAGCAAGCTACCTTGCGAATCTTCACCGATGTGGACTGTCCTTACTGCCGCCAATTACATGATGAAGTGGAAGCTTTGAATGACATGGGGATTGAGGTGAGTTACCTGGCCTTTCCACGCGCTGGCCCGAATACAGCAACCTATCGAACCATGGTTACTATCTGGTGTGGTGAAACTGCCGAAGAGCGCACCGCGCTGATGGATCGAGTGAAGTCCGGTAGTACCATAGAAAATAAGACCTGCGAAAACCCCGTAGTCGAACAGTTGATGTTAGGGCAAAAGATAGGTGTTTCGGGAACACCGGCTATGGTCTTGGAAGATGGTACGTTGATTCCGGGTTATATGCCGGCCGAACGGATTGCTCAAATGTTGGGCATAGCGCATTAATTCAACTGGCGTTTATCGCCAGGCTAAACTCAGTAAAACGGGGGCTTGCGTAGTGCAATGCCCCCGTTTTAGTTATACTAATCGCCATTTTATTTTTCTGCTGCTATGGCGCGGAATTTTGTCGTGAACTGAAATTGTGAGGTGTGGTTTGAAGCCTGTAAAAGTCGGGATCTGTGGACTCGGAACTGTCGGTGGCGGTACTTTCAATGTACTGATGCGCAATGCGGACGAAATCGCCCGGCGTGCGGGTCGCCGCATTGAGGTGGTCGCAATTGCAACACGTCGTGATAATCCGGCTTGTGATACCTCTGGCTTTACCCTTACCAACGATATTATGGCCATAGCCCGCGACCCTGAAATAGATATTGTTGTCGAACTGATTGGTGGTTATGAGGCCGCACGTGATCTGGTGATGCTCGCCATTGAGCAGGGTAAGCATGTAGTAACGGCCAACAAGGCGTTGATTGCCGTGCATGGTAACGAAATTTTTGCGGCCGCCAATGAAAAAAATGTTGTGGTGGCTTTCGAAGCGGCCGTGGCGGGTGGTATTCCAATCATTAAAGCCATACGCGAAGGGCTTGCGGCCAATAAAATCAATTGGCTGGCCGGTATCATTAATGGCACCGGCAACTTCATCATGACCGAAATGCGTGAAAAAGGCCGTGCATTTAATGATGTGTTGGCCGAAGCTCAGGCACTGGGCTATGCCGAAGCTGACCCAACTTTTGATGTGGAAGGTATTGATGCGGCCCACAAGTTGACCATTTTGGCGTCAATTGCTTATGGCATTCCGCTGCAGTTTGAAAAAAGCTATACCGAGGGGATCAGCAAGATCACTCCGGACGATGTGCAGTATGCTGAAGAGCTGGGCTATCGTATCAAGCATTTAGGTATCAGCCGTCATACCGAGCAGGGTATTGAACTGCGCGTACATCCGACACTGATTCCCAAATCGACACTGTTGGCTAATGTTAACGGTGTGATGAACGCTATTTTGGTCTCTGGTGATGCGGTAGGTCAGACACTTTACTACGGTCCGGGTGCTGGTGCTGAACCTACAGCCTCGGCTGTGGTCGCTGATTTGGTCGATGTGGCGCGCTTGATGGATACGCCGTCTCATGGTCGCGTGCCACCTTTGGCCTTCCAGTCTCACCAGTTGTCTGAAACACCAGTGTTGCCGGTTGAGCAGACTGTCAGTGGCTATTATTTGCGTCTACAGGCTGTTGAACGTCCTGGGGTGCTGGCCCATGTCACCCGTATTCTGGGTGAAAAAGGCATCAATATTGAAGCCATCGTGCAGAAAGAGACTCGTGAAGCCCAGGTGCCAGTGATTATGCTGACCCAGCGTGTCGAAGAGCGGGTGATGAATGAAGCCATCCGTGAAATTGAAGCACTACCGGATATTCTGGGTGATTTGATCCGCATCCGTATAGATCATCTGGAAGGTTGAGGAGTCAGGTAATGAAATATATTTCTACCCGTGGAAAGGCTCCTTCACTGAGCTTTTCTGATGTGTTGCTGGCCGGTCTGGCCGAAGATGGTGGCCTGTATGTGCCGGAGCAACTGCCTGTGTTCAGTCAGGATGAAATCGCTTCCTGGGCGGGGCTTTCTTATGCGGAACTGGCTTTTAAGGTCATTCAGCCGTTCGTGGAGGGCTGTATCAGCGATGCAGACCTGAAACGGATGGTGGATGAAACCTATGCTGTGTTTGATCACAGCGGTGTAGCGCCGCTGGTGCAGTTGGAGCAGAACGAGTGGATACTGGAACTGTTTCATGGTCCGACCCTGGCGTTTAAAGATTTCGCCCTGCAACTGCTGGGACGGCTGATGGACCATGTACTGGCCGAGCGTGGCGAGCGTCTGGTGATCATGGGCGCCACCTCTGGTGATACCGGGTCGGCAGCGATAGAAGGCTGCCGTCACAGCAAACACCTGGATATTTTTATCATGCACCCCTACAACCGGGTGTCTGAGGTGCAGCGTCGACAGATGACCAGCATTCTGGCCGATAACGTATTTAATATCGCCCTGGAAGGCAATTTTGATGATTGCCAGGAGATGGTTAAAGACAGCTTTGCGGATCAGCGCTTCCTTAAGGGCTTGAAGCTGGGCGCGGTGAATTCGATCAACTGGGCACGTATTATGGCCCAGATCGTTTACTATTTCTCCGCCTCACTGGCGGTTGGTGGGCCGCATCGTCCGGTTTCCTTCTCGGTGCCTACGGGCAACTTTGGTGACATTTTTGCCGGTTACCTGGCCAAGCAAATGGGCTTGCCGATTCAGCAGCTCGTAGTTGCGACCAATCGCAACGATATCCTGCACCGGGTTATTTCCGGCAATGATATGTCTAAAGGCACGCTGGAGCACACCCTGTCTCCGTCCATGGACATCATGGTGTCATCAAACTTTGAACGCCTGCTGTTTGATGTCTATGGCCGTGATGGGGCCGCCGTGGCGGATCTGATGCAACGTTTCAAATCCGAAGCGGTGCAGCTGGAACCGGCGCGCTGGGAAAGTGTCCGTGCGCTGTTCGACAGTTATGCTGTTGATGATGCGACCACCTGTGAGGTGATCCGACAGGTGCATGCTGAAACCGGTTACCTGCTCGACCCACACACAGCGATAGGACTTAAAGCGGCACGCGAGTGCTGGAAGGACCGTAGTGTACCGATGATCACCCTGGCGACAGCGCATCCGGTGAAGTTCCCAGAACCTGTGGTAAAAGCCGGTCTGGAAGCTCCACAGTTGCCAGCCCGTCTCAGTGATCTGATGGAGCGTGAAGAGCGCTTCAGTGTGTTGCCAAAATCCCTTGCCGAGGTGCATGCGTATATCGCATCGCACGTGCACCGCGATTGATTCCTGTGGGCACCCTGGCTGTGACCGGGTGCCCAGTATTGTTCTGACTGGCGCTATGCATCCCTTATGTCTTCTGCATTAATCCAACGCCGTACTTCCACTGTCGAGTCTGCCGCCGCCCTGGAGGCACTCCATCCTGTGTTGGCTCGGGTTTATGCCGCACGGGGTATTACCGACCCAGCCCAGATTGGACGTAACCTGCGTGAATTGCTGCCCGATAGTCGAATGAAAGGCATGGATACGGCTGTGTCGCGGCTGGTCGATGCCTTAAAACAGCAGGAGTCGATCCTGATTGTTGGTGACTTTGATTGTGATGGTGCCACCAGTACGGCCTTGGTAATGCTGGCGCTACGGATGATGGGGGCGAAGAAAGTCAGCTATCTGGTGCCTAATCGCTTTGAATTTGGTTATGGCTTGAGTCCAGAAATAGTCGAGGTGGCAGCTCAACAACAACCGCAGCTGATCGTCACAGTCGATAACGGTATTTCCAGTGTGGAAGGGGTCGAGCGGGCTCGGCAACTTGGGCTGGATGTGATCATTACCGATCATCACCTGCCGGGAGATGCGCTTCCTGCCGCCTGTGCCATCGTTAACCCGAATCAGTCAGGCTGTGAATTCATGGCTAAGTCTACCTGCGGTGTCGGGGTGATTTTCTATGTCATGATTGCGTTGCGCCGAGCGTTGTTGCAGCAGGGCTATTTTGACCAGCAGGGTATTCAAGCCCCGAACCTCGCCAGTCTGCTGGATCTGGTAGCGCTGGGCACTGTGGCTGATGTGGTGGCGCTGGAGCACAATAACCGCACCCTGGTACATCAAGGCTTGTTACGTATCCGTGCCGGCCAGGCGCGCCCTGGTATTCTGGCGCTGCTGGAGGTGGCCGGGCGCCGTCGGGAGCAATTGATGGCGGCGGATCTGGGGTTTGCTATCGCGCCGCGACTGAATGCCGCTGGCCGTCTGGAAGATATGTCGATTGGTATTGAATGCCTGCTGTGTGATGACCCACAGCAGGCGCAAGAAATCGCGCAGATGCTTAATGATCTGAATATCGAGCGGCGCAGTATTGAACGTGAGATGCAGCAGCAGGCCTTGGATATACTGGCTGACTTACCATTGAATGATACTGAAATGCCCTGGGGGGTGTGCCTGTTTGACCCGAGCTGGCATCAGGGCGTGGTGGGTATACTGGCTTCACGTATCAAAGAGCGCCTGCATCGTCCGGTGATTGCGTTTGCCCCGGGAGAAGGGGATGAGGTTAAAGGATCAGCACGTTCCATTCCAGGGTTTCATATTCGTGATGGACTAGATGCTATAGCGGCGCGTCATCCTGGGTTGTTACGTAAATTTGGTGGCCATGCCATGGCGGCTGGCTTATCCCTGGCACGCCAGGATCTGGACGCGTTTCGTCAGGCGTTTGATCAGGAAGTCAGGGCGCGTTTATCGACTCAGGATCTCCAGCGTATTTTGATGACCGATGGAGCTTTGACAGAAACCGACTTAACCCTGGAACTGGCGGCGTTGTTGCAGGATGCCGGTCCCTGGGGGCATCAATTCCCGGAACCTGTGTTTGATGGTGAATTCCGGGTGTTACAGCAGCGCATTGTCGGCTATCGTCACCTGAAGCTGGTGGTCATGCCGGTCGGAGGCTCATTAGCAGTGGACGCGATAGCCTTCAATGTGGATACTGAGCTCTGGCCAGATGAATCTGTACAGCAAGTACATTTGGTTTATCGCTTGTCTCGCAATGAGTTTCGCGGACAGGTTAGCTTGCAATTGATGGTTGACCAAGTGATACCCGCCTCCTGATAAATAAAATCAATCGATCTGTTAACATATATTAATTTCCCAAAGGCTTAAAAGTTTCCTATTATGGACTTGTTGAATAACGACAACCTTAACAGGAGAACAAAATGTCACTGATTAACACTGAAGTTAAACCTTTCCACGCTACGGCTTACCACAATGGTGAGTTCGTTCAGGTATCTGATGCTGACCTGAAAGGCAAGTGGTCAGTCGTATTCTTCTATCCAGCCGATTTCACCTTTGTATGCCCAACTGAGCTGGGTGATCTGGCAGATTTCTATCCGAAACTGCAGGAAATGGGCGTTGAAGTTTACTCTGTATCAACTGATACTCACTTTACCCACAAAGCTTGGCATGATGCGTCCGACACCATCAAAAAAATCCAGTTCCCAATGCTTGCTGACCCAACGGGTGTGATTTCACGTAATTTCGACGTGATGATCGAGGAAGATGGTCTGGCACTGCGCGGTACGTTCGTGATCAATCCTGAAGGCGAGATCAAAGTCGCTGAGATTCACGATCTGGGTATTGGCCGTTCAGCTAAAGAGCTGGTTCGTAAAATCCAGGCCGCTCAGTATGTAGCTAGCCATGACGGCGAAGTTTGCCCTGCTTCCTGGCAGCCAGGTGAAGAAACTCTGTCACCTTCTCTGGACCTCGTTGGCAAGATCTAAACTCTGATCTGTTGACTCAGCCGGTCCAGTACCTGGGCCGGCTTCAATACCCTCCGAATTTAATTTCCTTATCGTTAAAGGACGGTCTCATGTTGGATGCGAATCTTAAGAAGCAACTGGACACTTATCTGCAGAATATCGTTAATCCGATTGAGATTACTGTGTCCACTGACGAAAGTGCAAAATCAAAAGAACTGCTTGGATTGTGTCAGGAAATAGCTGAGCTGAGCGACAAAATCAGCCTCAAGCAGCTGACCGATGGCAGCGAAAGAACCCCGAGTATGGCGATAGCGCCGGTCGGTGAGACCGCACGTGTGCGTTTTGCCGGTATTCCAATGGGGCACGAATTTACCTCACTGGTGCTGGCTCTGCTGCAGACCGGTGGTTACCCTTCCAAAGCGGAAGCCGCTTTGATTGAGCAGGCCAAAAGCCTGGAAGGTGAGTTTCACTTTGAAACCTATATTTCACTCTCCTGTCAGAACTGTCCGGATGTGGTTCAGGCGCTGAACCTGATGGCAGTACTTAACCCGAATGTCACCAGTGTGATGATCGATGGCGCCTTGTTTCAGGATGAAGTCACCGAGCGGGAAATCATGGCCGTTCCGACTGTGCTGCTGAATGGCAAGCCCTTTGGTCAGGGCCGTATGACGCTGAAAGAAATCTTGGGCAAAGTGGACTCAGGTGCGGCTAAGCGGGAAGCGGCAAGTTTGAATGAAAAAGATCCTTACGATGTGCTCATCGTAGGTGGTGGACCTGCCGGTGCAGCTGCTGCTATCTACGCCGCACGTAAAGGTATTCGCACCGGTCTGGTGGCTGATCGTTTTGGTGGACAGGTGATGGATACGGTCGGCATTGAGAATTTTATCTCGGTGAACTATACCGAAGGCCCTAAACTGGTTGCCAGCCTGGAACAGCATGTTAAAGAGTATGACGTTGATGTGATGGATAATCAGCGTGCACGCAAACTGCGTCGTGAAAAACTGATTGAAATCGATCTGGAAAATGGCGCCACCCTGAAAAGTAAGTCGGTTATTCTGGCAACCGGTGCGCGCTGGCGCGAAATGAACGTGCCCGGTGAGCAGGAGTACCGTGGCAAAGGCGTAGCCTATTGCCCGCACTGTGACGGCCCGTTGTTTAAAGGCAAGCGTGTAGCGGTTATTGGCGGTGGTAACTCCGGTATCGAAGCGGCTATCGACCTGGCCGGTATTGTTGAGCATGTCACCGTGCTGGAGTTCGGTGACACACTGCGTGCCGATGCGGTATTGCAGAAAAAAGCGGCCTCCATGGCCAATATCACCATCATTAAAATGGCACAAACCACCCAAGTGCGTGGTGATGGTAAAAAAGTGATCGGCTTGACTTATAAAGACCGTACCGATAACCAGCTGTACGACCTGGATGTGGCGGGTATCTTTGTACAGATCGGTCTGGTACCGAATACCGATTGGCTGAAAGACGTGATGGAACTGTCGCGTTTTGGTGAAATCGAAGTTAATAGCCACGGCGAAACGCATCTTCCGGGTGTGTTTGCTGCCGGTGATGTCACAAACGTGCCTTATAAACAGATTATCATTGCCATGGGCAATGGCTCCGCAGCGGCGCTGGGTGCATTTGATTATCTGATCCGCTCTTCAGTGGAAGACGAAGCCGCTGCCTGATCGTAACAGCGTTCCCCCCCTTTATAGCCCGGTTGCCCAGTCTTCCGGGCTTTTTCTTTTAAAAGGGGTCAGTACCCTTTTTCTGGCTTTTCTGTTGGCATTACGCTGTTGTAGTGCCACGCGGGGTAGTGGTATCGCTTTGGTGTGACACGCTTTTCGTCATCCATGACCGCTCGGCTGCCACCGTCCTGGTGGCAGACGGTCTCACCAAAGCGATACCACCACCCCGCCCACAGCCCTGTGCCAGTTTCAGGATAAACATCACCGTATGGCATGGAAAACCGAATTAAGCCCATGATTCGGAGATATGGCAAAGAGCTTTGGCAAGTGGCAGTTTGAAACCGGCTTTACGCTGGCACTCAAGTTGGTGAGGGCTGATGGGATCGGATGTGGCTGACCCTGTGCGCCATGGATGGCGCGCTGGAGCCCCCAGGGATGGGTTTACGGCGAGTCAGACAGACCCGATCCCATTGGCCCTCTAAGCCACGTTGTTATGAGTGCAAGATAGTGAGATTACCCTGGATGAGCCTCGGTTTGCCTGCTAAAACCACCAGATTCTGTTAAACTCTGCGCCTTCGATTTAACGGCAGGTGAGACGATTATGTTAGTAAAAGCGTTACGCAATGGCTTGGGAAATTTGATTATCTTTATCGACTTTATTACCCGTCCTCGCAAGATGCCTCGTCCGGCTGAGTTGCAAGCTGAGGTTGACCAGGCCACACAGAAGTTGGCCCTGTATCAGTTCCATGCCTGCCCGTTTTGTGTAAAAACCCGTCGCTCAATGCACCGACTGAATCTGAATGTGGCTTTACGTGACGCCAAGAATGATCCACAGGCACGTGAGGAACTGCAACAGCAGGGTGGCAAAATTCAGGTGCCTTGTCTGCGGATTGAAGAAGCTGACCGGGTTACCTGGTTGTACGAATCAGCGGCTATCAATACGTACCTTGAACAACGTTTTGGCTAATAGGCTATTTACCAGGTCAGTGTAATCAACATCCAGGTGACAGGAGATTTTTGTGAGTGAGTACTGGATCGGCGCGCATGTCAGCGCCTCAGGGGGTGTTGAAAATGCACCTGAGAATGCGCAGGCCATCGGGGCTAATGCCTTTGCTCTGTTTACCAAAAATCAGCGCCGCTGGGACGCCAAACCCTTAACTGAAACCAGTATCTCCGCCTTTAAGCAGCGCTGTGCTCAGTATGGTTTTAGTCCAGAGCAGGTGCTGCCGCATGATAGCTATCTGATTAACCTCGGGCACCCTGATGCCGAGGCGCTGGCTAAATCACGGGCGGCTTTTGTGGATGAAATACAGCGCTGTAAACAGCTGGGGCTGGTCTGGTTGAATTTTCATCCCGGCAGTCACCTGCGTGAAATCAGTGAGTCGGAATGTCTGACCCGGATAGCAGAATCAATCAACCAGGCCTTGGATCAGACTGAGGGTGTGACGGCGGTACTAGAGGCAACCGCTGGCCAGGGAAGTAATTTGGGCAATCGTTTCGAGCATCTGGCAGAAATCATAGAGCAGGTCACAGATAAAACGCGGATCGGCGTTTGCATCGATACTTGTCATATCTTTGCGGCTGGTTATGATCTGCGCACCCCTGAAGCCTGTGAGCAAACCTTTGCTGAGTTTGAACGACTGGTGGGGTTTTCCTATTTGAAGGCAATGCATCTGAATGACTCCAAGGGCGGCTTGGGAAGTCGTATTGATCGCCACCACTCACTGGGGCAGGGCGAAATTGGCTGGCCGGTATTCGAGTACCTGCTACAGGATCCACGTTTTCAACGCATGCCCTTGATACTAGAAACCATTGAGCCAGCCATCTGGCCTGAAGAAATTCAGCAGTTACGAAATTTTTCAGCTGTTTGACCTGATAAACTCATATAGGGCTTTACTATTTATGTCATCTTTTATATAGATCCTCCATGGTTTGGTTGTCTGGCTATGAAAATAAAGGTGCCATGTGAGCTTCAAAACTTGAGTGTTAGGGTGACTGAAGAGCGGCTGTAAGGTGTTTTTCCAATTGTAGAGAAGACTCAAAGTGATAGCCTACATCGGGAATGATAAGATGGTTCCCTTTCCAAACGAAACTGACAAGATGGCGGCTTCCTTGTTGCATTGTTTCAAGGTCAGTTTCTACAGTTCGAAAATATTCGATATTTTCTCCTGAGGTAAGTTTCCCTTTGAAAGATTTAACAACAGTTGCGTTGATTTTCCACGTTGCATAAGAATCATCCTCTTGGACTTTGGTCATTCCTTCGACTTCCAAAACGACGGTTTCATCTGTTGAATTGACATTCTCCAGGATTAAGTCAATAGGAGGCCCAGAGTAATTCGTGGATAGCGAACAACCCGCTATGATTAGAATCATGATCACCCACAGACTAAAAGAAATCAGTCGAGTGTAATGCGAACCAATCAGAAACATTAAGCTGAATTACTCCTTTTATACACTTATTTTTATATAAATGAGGCAAAGGCGGATATCTGCTAAGACTTAGGTTTGCTGATGCGGTTACCCATTTCAGACTTTAAACCCATTCAACAATTCGCTATGGCTGTCCTCTTTCAACAGGTAATTACTATTAGAGTAACCACAGTTGATTTTCCCATGTCGGGGTGAGGTATCATGAATAGAAAATACGTTGATTGTAGATTGGCCAGTTCCCCCATTTGCGGGTGACCAATATTAAGTGAGTCCTTGGCATATAGCGTCCTTATAGCCGATCCTTGTTTACAGTGTGTCTGATCTTATTTCGTTAACACTGCAGCATACTTACTTCCTATGCTTTGGAAACTTTAACACTGCTGTAGCTGTACTCGCAAGGACCGTCTAAGGAAAGTGTGAGAGGTTGAAACCTCCCGTCTGGTCAGCATTGCCATAAAAGCTTATGATGCTGCGCTTTGTTGTTAGCGTCGGTTGGTGAAGTATGCAGCTGTCAAAAAAATCCCGTACCTTGCCGCGTCTGCATCTTGTAGGCACGCTGCTGATTGTTACACTGCTGACACTCATCCTGTCTGGCTTCTTTACCTGGCAGAAAATTGCTGAGCATAATGCTTCCATTCAACGCATAGAAACGTCGTCATTTCGCCAGTTGCAGGAGCGCTTGCGGCGAGAGATGCAAGCGGTCAAGTCATCCATTGCCTATACCCAGTCTCAAACAGAAACCTTGTTGCGTCAACGTTTGGTAGAGGTAGTGAATATGGCCTGGGAGATGGCGGATGCACTTTATCGGCAGCAACAGGGTGAGCAGTCCGAAGCTGAAGTGCAGCGGCTGATAACAGAAGCACTTCGGCCGATGCGTTTCTTTAATGGCCGTGGCTATTACTTTGTAGACGAGATGACTGGCCGGTTTGTACTTTTGCCGACAGCGCCGCATTTTGAAGGACAGTTGCTGCCGGATAATCAGGATGATACCGGCCATTTCATTATGCAGGGGCTGATTGATGCGGCACGTCAACCGGTAGGCGAGGGCTTTTCTGCCTATCGTTGGTACCGGCCGGATAACCCCAATGCAATGGCTGATAAGTTGGCTTATGTGCGCCATTTCGAGCCCTATGATTGGCTAATCGGTGCTGGCGATTACACCTATGAGTGGGAGCTTTTGCAGCAACAGCAAATACTTCAGCAGATACGTGGCCGTCGTATTGGAGAGACAGGCTACACGGCTATCATTAACTCAACTGGAAAGGTGTTGCTGTCGATTGACAGCGCACACCTGGAACAGCAGGCATTCGAACAGCATGTTGAGCTGGAACAGCAAGCAATCAGCCAGATGCTTGAGATTGCTGAACAGGGCGGTGGGTTCATGCGCTATCTCTGGCCTGATCCAGACACCGGCAATTCGGCCTGGAAAACGGCTCTGGTTGAACCGGCCGGGCACTGGGACTGGATACTTATAGCGACCATTTTTGAAGATGAAGTCAAGGGTATGCTGCAGGATGAAGTGCAGGCTTTTGAGTCCTTGGCAACCCATTCCTGGCAAACCTATCTGATAGCCATCGCCTTTTCGCTGATCGTGGCATTGATGGGATCACTGTTATTTTCCCGTTGGTCGTCTCGGCTGTTTAAAGCTTATCATGCTGAGCTGGATGCTCAACGCAAGGCGCTTAGAGATAAAGCCTCCGAACTGAGTCGCAGTGAAAATAATTTGGCAACTATATTGAACAGTGTAGAGGCGTATATTTTTATTAAGGATACCGGCTATCGTTACTCCTATGTAAACCGAAATATGGAACAGTTATTGGGCTTGCCGGTTGAACAGATATTGGGCCAGTCAGATACGGCTTTTTTTGATGCAGATTCTGCAGCGCAGACGGCTGAAGATGATATCAGAGTCATTCAGCATGCACAGCGGGTGGCAACCGAAGAGGTGCGTACTCTGCGCGTTAATGGTAACAACCATGTCTTTATGACGGTGAAATTGCCGCTGCGAAGTGATACCGGTCAGGTCTATGGCCTGTGTGGTATTTCTACCGATATTACCGAACGTAAAGCGATGGAAGATAAAATCCGCCATCTGGCTTTTTATGATGCCCTGACGGGGCTGGCAAACCGACGTCTGCTAATTGACCGGTTAGAGCTGCAGCAGCGACGCAATGAGCGCAATCGTGATTATGGTGCCTTGTTGTTTATTGATCTGGATAACTTCAAGACCCTCAATGATACGCTTGGCCATGATACCGGGGATCAGTTGTTGCAGCAGGTTGCTCACCGGGTGAGTTTTTGCGTCCGTGAAGAGGATACTGTGGCCCGTTTCGGTGGCGATGAGTTCGTGGTGATGCTGGGATGCCTGAGTGTTGATGAGTCTGAAGCGGGCGCTATTGCGCGTAAAGTGGCCGATAAAATACTCGATACGCTGCGCCAGGAATACCGCTTTGAAGGCCAGTCTCATTACAGCACACCGAGTATTGGTATCACGCTGATTAACGGTAGTGTGGCGGCGGATGATTTGCTTAAACAGGCCGATCTGGCGATGTATAAAGCTAAGGAAGCGGGACGTAATCGCCTGTATTTCTATGATCCGGCCATGCAGGAAGCTATTTCGGCAAGGGCTCAGATGGAGTCTGAGTTGCGTGTGGCTATTGAGCAAGCGCAGCTCGTGCTTTACTACCAGCCTCAAGTCGATGCGGTGGGAAAATTGATTGGTGCAGAGGCACTGATTCGCTGGGAGCATCCTCTACGCGGGTTGGTCGGTCCGGTTGAATTTATTCCGGCCGCTGAAGCCTCCGGTCTGATTTTGCCCTTGGGGCATTGGGTGCTGGAAGCCGCCTGCCAGCAATTGTCAGATTGGGCTAAGCGAGAGCAGACCCGAGACCTTACCCTGTCAGTGAATATCAGTACGCACCAGTTCAAACAAGCAGATTTTGTCGATCAGTTATTGGCGTTGGTATCTCAGTATGCAATTAATCCACAACGGCTTAAACTGGAATTGACAGAAAGTCTGTTGATTGATGATATAGACTTTGCCATTGAGCGTATGCGCTTTCTGAAGCAGCAGGGTATAGGTTTCGCCTTGGATGATTTTGGTACGGGTTACTCTTCTCTAGCCTATATCAAACAGTTACCCTTGGATCAGTTGAAGATCGATCGGTGTTTTATTGATGGTTTGCCCTCTGATACCAATGATGCGGCGATTACGCGTATCATTATCAGCCTGGCCAGCGAGTTGAAACTTTGGGTTGTGGCAGAAGGGGTCGAAACTCAGGCGCAACGAGACTTTTTACTCGATGCTAACTGTACTGGGTTTCAGGGCTATTGGTTTGGCCGTCCGGTATCTGCCGAAGATTTTCTGCTTAATGCACTGGAACAGCAGGAGGGAGTATGAAGCATTGGCAGCCAGCGTTTACACGCCAAGACGTAACAGTTAACGAAGATCATTGTGTCTATAATGGTTTTTTCAAAATGCATAAGTTGCAACTCATGCATGCACGTTTTGAGGGCGGTCAGGAAACCGTGACACGGGAAATTTTTCGCCGGGGCAATGCCGTAGCGGTATTGCTGCTAGATCCCCTGCGTGAAGAACTGGTGTTGATAGAGCAGTTTCGTACCGGTGCCTTAGCCGCTCCGGGAGGCCCTTGGTTACTTGAACTGGTTGCCGGTATGATTGAAGCTGATGAGACAGCGCTAGCCGTAGCCGAGCGGGAAACCCTGGAAGAAGCCGGGTTGGCGGTACAGCATATCACCCCGATTATGGGATATCTACCCAGTCCTGGTGGTATGGATGAATGGATTCATCTGCTGTATGGTTTTGTTGATGCCAGCGCAGCTGAAGGTTTGCATGGTCTGGCCGATGAAGGTGAAGATATTCGTGTGCTACGATTACCTGTCCCCGCCGTATTTGAACTGCTTGATGCCGGTCAGTTGAACAATGGTGCGATCATCATCGCGGTCCAGTGGCTTAAGCTTAACTACCCGAGTATCCGTGAACGCGGTGTCGGGTTAATGCAGAGAGACGATGAAGCGTAAATACGTACCCGACCTGACCCGTCAGATGGCGATTTGTCAGGGAAACTATGCTCGTTTGCTAAAGCTGTTACCGCAGCATGAGGCGATGTGCCGAGAATTCGACCTGTGTCACAATGCACAGCAGGTACGTGTGACCCTGCAAGTTGATGAAGTGTTTCGTTATACCAGTACGGTGATTATGCGTCAGTCACAGCCAGGTGGGTCGCGCTGGCTTGAAGCCCCCGAACTGGTGATCCGTCTTTACCATGATGCCGGTATGGCCGAGGTGATCTGTGCCCGCCGGCGTCGTCAACTCAGTGGTGTCTATGGTTACCCCAATCCGGATATGCACCAGCCGGATGAAAAGCATCAGTTGAACCTCTATCTGAGTGAGTGGCTCAATCAGTGCCTGCGTTATGGAAAAGAACAGGAGCAGGTACTGTTTTCATGAGGTCCGTATCTTTAGCCAATGCCAAGCACAAGCCACTGCTGATTTATGTACACGGCTTTAACAGCTCGCCTGAGTCCTGGAAAGCACAACAACTGCAACAGTATCTGTCAGCGCCTGATGCTCCCGCTGATCTGCTGGTACCTAACCTGTCACACTGGCCCGCTGAGGCCGTTCGCCAACTAGGCTTGCTGATGGATGCGGCCTGGGATCGTGACATTACCCTGATTGGCAGTTCTCTGGGGGGATTCTATAGCACCTGGCTGACTGAGCAACAGCCGCGCTTGCGCAGCGTGTTGGTGAATCCGGCGGTGAACCCTGATCGCCTGCTGGCAGACTGGCTGGGCGAAAACGAAAATATCTATACCCATGAACGCTACCATTTGACCCGAGAGCACCTGAAACAATTGCAAGCACTACGTGTCGAGCAACTAAGCGATCCGTCACGCTATCTGTTGCTGGTGCAAACGGCGGATGAAACACTGGATTACCGTGAAGCAGTGGAAAAATACCAGCACGCGGTGCACTATGTGCAACCAGGCGGCAGCCACGGCTTTGAAGCATTTGATCGACTCATACCGGCTGTAGTGGCTTTTGCCCAGGGCCGTGTCGAGTTACCGCCCCTTATTTCTTTACCTGAAGTAGTCGAAGGTTAAACAGGAAAACGCATGACCAAACAATATAATGCCGATGCGATTGAAGTTCTCAGTGGTCTTGATCCGGTTAAACGCCGACCAGGTATGTACACTGAAACCGATCGACCCAACCATCTGGCTCAGGAAGTTATCGATAACTCAGTGGATGAGGCCTTGGCTGGCCATGCCAAAGAAATTGATGTCATTTTACATGAAGACGGCTCACTGTCGGTCAGTGATGATGGTCGTGGCATGCCGGTGGATATCCATCCTGAAGAGGGCGTCAGTGGGGTTGAACTGATTCTGACCCGGTTGCATGCCGGGGGGAAGTTCAATAACGATAACTACAGTTTTTCCGGTGGTCTTCATGGTGTGGGTGTATCCGTGGTTAACGCCCTGTCGAAACTGCTGCATGTAGAGATACGTCGTGACGGCCAGGTGCACCGGATCGGCTTTGCCGATGGTGAAAAAGTCTCTGATCTGGAAGTGATCGGTAGTTGTGGCAAGCGCAATACCGGTACAACCGTACGCTTCACCCCGGATCCGAAATACTTTGATAGCCCAAAGTTCAGTTTAACCCGGCTGAAACACAACCTGCGTGCCAAAGCTGTACTCTGCCCAGGCTTGAAAGTCAGCTTCACCGATATGAGCAGCGGCAAGAAAGAGCAGGAAGTCTGGCTCTATGAAGCCGGTTTGGAGTCCTATCTTAAAGGTACCACCCAGGTGTGGGATACCCTGCCGGAAGAGCCGTTTACCGGCAGTTTAACCGGTCAGGAAGACGCCGTAGACTGGGCGTTGCAATGGCTGGTGGATGGTGGCGAAATCACCGCTGAAAGCTATGTGAACCTGATTCCGACTGCTCAGGGCGGCACTCATGTCAATGGCTTGCGTACCGGCCTGCTGGAAGCGATGCGCGAGTTCTGTGAGATCCGCAATCTGTTACCGCGTGGCGTTAAATTGGCCCCTGATGATATCTGGGACAAGTGCTGTTACATCCTTTCAGCAAAAATGCGTGATGCCCAGTTTTCCGGGCAAACCAAAGAGCGTCTGTCCTCCCGTGGGATAGCTGCCTTTATCTCCGGTGCGGTGAAAGATGCCTTCTCGCTGTGGCTGAATAAGCATGTGGAAGAGGGTGAGAAGATTGCTGAACTGGTAATCAATAACGCCCAGAAACGCATGCGCAGCAACAAGAAGGTAGTGCGTAAGAAAATCACCCAAGGGCCTGCGCTGCCGGGCAAACTGGCCGACTGTTCCGGTGCCGATACAGATCGCTCCGAACTGTTTCTGGTCGAAGGGGACTCCGCTGGCGGCTCAGCCAAGCAGGCACGCAACCGTGAGTTTCAGGCAATCATGCCGCTACGCGGTAAGATTCTGAATACCTGGGAAGTGGATTCCTCCGAAGTACTCGCTTCACAGGAAATCCATGACATCTCTGTCGCCATCGGCGTCGATCCTGGCTCAGACAAACTGGATGGACTGCGCTATAACAAAGTCTGCATTCTTGCCGATGCCGACTCCGACGGTCTGCATATCGCTACACTGTTGTGCGCACTGTTTGTGCAGCATTTCCGCCCGCTGGTTGAGGCGGGGCATGTATACGTAGCTATGCCACCCCTCTACCGTATTGATGTGGCCAAAGAAGTATTTTACGCCCTGGACGAAGAAGAACGTGACGCGATCATCGACCGTATCCGGGCCGAGCGCCGTAATGCCAAAATCGGCGTGCAGCGCTTCAAGGGGTTGGGTGAAATGAACCCGCTGCAATTACGTGAAACTACCATGTCACCGGATACCCGTCGACTGGTGCAACTGACGCTGGATATCACTGATGGCACCCTGGAGTTAATGGACATGTTGCTGGCGAAAAAACGCTCCGGTGATCGCAAAATTTGGTTGGAGAGTAAGGGCAATCTGGCGGAGGTTGGGGTTTAAGCAATAGCCGGTGCAGTCTGTTATCCTAGATAATCACTTTTATCTAAGTTTGAAGAGGAGCACCATGGAACAACGCTATAAACACTGGATTCCAACTCATCTTGAAGAGATTTTTACCGCAATACTGACTGCTTTTTTTACGGCGTTAATGTTTCGTGTAGGCATGGGGATGTTTTTGTCGATCATCGGCGGATTGGTCATTGCCTATATGATTCGACTGGTTGCTGTGCCTAAAGCGGTACGTAAAATAAAACAACGTTTATCTTGGTCTGATGAGTCAAAAGACTCTGACAGCTCCTTCTAAATCAAAGCTGAAGCGACTTAATTGGCACCAGCATTCAGCTGATACTCATCCAGACTCTGCTTAAATAGAGCCTAATTTTGGTTTTTTGAAAGGAGTTGACGATGACAAGAGCTATCTGGCTGCCGCTAGGATTGTTGTGTGTACTTTTCTTGAGTGGCTGTGCCGCTTTATCAAGCCATTACGAAAAACCACAGGTCAATATCACCTCCTTCACACTTGCGCCCAATACGGTTGGCATGGCGCCACGCTTTGATATAGGTATACAGATCATTAATCCCAATCGCTCCGCGTTACCCTTTCGCGGCATGACCTATGCGGTAGAGATAGAGGGATACCGAATTCTCAGTGGTGCCACGCCGGATATTCCGACAGTCCCTGCTTATGGGCAGGCCGATTTCGTCATACAAGCCAGTCCCGATCTGTTTGGCAGCGCGCGGCTATTGGGTGACCTGTTCAGTAATAACCAACGTAGTACTTTGGATTATGGTTTCAGCGCCCGGCTGGATGCCGGACGCCTGCTACCGATGATCAACATTGAAGAAAGTGGACAACTACGCCTAACACCTTGATGATCAACTGCGCCCGACACGTTCAATTTTTTCACCACCGCGCTGGATGTCTTTGCCCAGCCCTTCAACGGTATTGCAGCCACTCAAGGTCAGGCTGCCTAGCAGCAGTATCAGTGTCAGCAGCATCAGGTAGGTTTTTTGGATCATAACTGTTTTCCTGTAGGTTGTTTGAAGCCAACGCTCTGAATTTAACCGCTTTAATAATATCATGCTTGTGAATAAATCGGGTATGGCTTCGTTTTAGCGCAACACGAGAGAGTCAGAATGCAGAAAAAAACACTGTTGTTGATTGGCTTGGGTGACCTGGGTGGGCGTATAGCCCAGCTGGCTGTTCAGCAGGGCTTGCAGGTGCAGGGCATGCGTCGCGGTGCTGATGCACCACCCGGTGTCACGCTAATTCAGCATGATGCGGCACATTCCTGGCCGGATCTGCCCTGTCCACCGGATGATGTGGTGCTCTGTCTGTCACCCTCTGGTTCGGGTGTAGCCGCCTATCAACAAGCCTACTTCGAGGTAGCGCAGCAGGCGGCTAAGGCGCTTAGAGATCAAGCCCCCAATGCCCATGTCTGGTTGATTTCCTCAACCGGTGTTTACGGCCAGTCTGGGGGGGAGTGGGTGGATGAGCAGGCTGAGCGTTGCCCCACACGTGAAACAGCCAGTGTGTTAGTGGAAACCGAAAATTTCTGGTTGGCGCAACCCCAGCCAGTCACGCTGTTACGACCCTCCGGCTTGTATGGCCCTGGACGTTACTACCTGCAGCAACAGGCCCGCCAGGGTGTACTGCCCCCGTCAGAGCCACCGATCTACACCAATCGTATCCATATAGACGATGCCGCGCGTGCGGTCATGCATCTGATCAATTGTCGCCAGCAAGGCAAGGCGCTTGCCTCAGCCTATAATCTAACCGATACCTGTCCCGCCAGCTTGCATGAAGTGCTCAGTTGGTTGCAGCAGCAACTGGGCGTGGAGGCAAGGTCGACTGTCCCGATTCACCGCGATAGCAAGCGGATCTGTCATCAACGCCTTAAAGCCAGTGGTTTTGTCTGGCACTATCCGGATTATCGCGCAGGCTATTCGGCGCTTTTAAGTCAGCAAGCCTGATTTAAATCCAGACGTTGCCACTGTACGACCAAGGATAGATTGCGGTCGAGTGATAACTGCCATAATATTAACTTAATCTAATTTAAAGATGAGGAATGTATTGTGCGTAAATTGATTTTGGCTGCTGTTCTCTCTTGCCTGCTGGCTTCGCCGGTCTGGGCGATGGGATTAACCCCGGAAGAAACCTATGCCCTGAAGCAGGAGCAAGGCGATCAGATGCTGTTTATTGATGTCCGCGATCCCGTAGAGGTGATGTTTATTGGCTCAACCGATGTTGTGGATGCCAATATTCCGTTTATGCAGGTTGATCGCTATGACTGGGATGAGGAGAACAACCGTTTTCGCATGTCAGTGAACCCAAATTTTGCCGCTGAAGTTGAAGCCCTGCTGGAAGCACGCGGGTTGGATAAAACGGCGCAGGTGATCACTATGTGCCGTTCAGGCAGTGAGCGTGGCGAGCCCAGTGCCCGTTATTTGCAAGAGCAAGGCTTTAGCAATGCAGGCTTTGTGATCAATGGTTTTCAGGGAGGCTCGGCAAAAGAAGGTCCTCAATCGGGTATGCGTGTCGTTAATGGCTGGCAGAATTCTGGACTACCTTGGGGCAGCCGTATGAATGCCGAAAAAATTTATCGTAGTCAGCGTTAATCCTTTAGCCGATATTGATTTGGGCTTATCCCTTGCAGGTTAGAAAACACCTTTGAAAATCGGGATGCACTGCTAAATCCACACTGCTCAGCAATGATGGAGATAGGAAGATCAGTGTTTTTCAGAAGACTGGAGGCCTGTTCTATCCTGCATTTCAATACATAGCTATGAGGCGTGGTTCGGAAGGTCTCCTTGAATGCCCTGGCGAAATGATACTTGCTCAAGCAGGCCAAACCAGCCAGCTCTGCCAGTGCAAGTTCGTTACCAATATTATCATGTATATAGTCAATCAGGTCGTGCTTGCGTTTCAAGCTCAACATCGGCAATCGATTTATAGCTTCAGTATTGAATTTACAATAACGTTTTAGAATGTATGCAGAGAAGGTTTCGATTAATTGCTCTATATACAAGTGCGATGAATTACAGGGATTTTTTAATTCACTCTTAAGTTCACCGGCTAAACCAGCCATAAATGAATCCTGAATATTCATTCTATGATCTAATGCTATGGATGAAGTGTTAATAGAAAAAACTTCCAGAGCTTTAGATTGCAACTTTTTCGGAGTGATATGGATTCGAAAAATCGATGGAGTCTTAGTAGTGTGTGTAGTAACTGAGCGCCAGTTGATACTGTTTTCATTCGCGGGTGCGATATACCAATCATTGGTTCGCTTGGTGTATTTTCTCCATAAGCCTTGGTTATACTGATATTGACCCTGCTCTTCTGCAGATTCATATAATACAAACTGATGATCTGTGGTAGCGGGACGATCACTCTCAATAGGCTGATTAGATTGCGTATGCCAACCAATAAAACAGCCATCCAGACACAAATCACTGGTGCTTAAAAGCAGTTCGCCTGGAATATAGCGTGTATAGCCATAACCCTGTATTAACTCCGTGCTGGTTGAAGCCATTGCCTAGCCTTAATTGCTGCCTTAATAGCAAATTAGCATAAATAGGATGTAGCACAAACACAAGTTGGCCAGTTAACCCAATTAGCATGAATTAATAATAAAAATCAGTGTTTATATGCGCTCGTGCTAATTAAAAAAGATGCGAGACACAAAGCGGATGCCGCAATTAATAAGGTGTTAAAAGACCCAATATCATACATCAGCCCGAAGGTGATACCGGCTACCATAGTGCCGCCATAGGCTACGGCACTGTAGATTCCCATCAACCGCACTCTCTGGTTTTGATCAAGCTGGGTTAGAATTGATACCAGGCAGTTAAGTCCGAGTTGGTTGGCAAAGCCCCAAATTAGGCACCCGGCAAGTAACAACCAGTAGTTCGTTGCGAGAACAACAAAAGACAGGTAAACCAGTGCCAGGCTGAAAAGGGTGGGTTTAATGAGTTTTTGCGGCGTGTGTTCATCCAGTCGCTTCCCAGTCAGTCCTGCCACTCCGAAGCCTATGCCATAAGCCAGCACTGTTAGGCCGGAAAAAGAGGTGGAGTAATGTAACGTCAATTGAACATGGCTTCCCAAAAAGGTGAAAACGCCATAGAAGCTGACCATGTAAAGGAAACAGATCAGATAGGTCGGTAGGGAGGCGGGTATCTTGAGTGCAGAGCGTAATGACGTTGGTTCTGTTCTGTTGCCAGTCTCAGCGTTGGGTAACCACAAAAAACCCAGGGTGGCGGCCAGACTCAATCCACCAACTAAGAAATAAGCATAGCGCCATGATAGCAAGTCGGCGATGAATGCACTCAATGGCACCCCCGCGACCATGGCTAAAGACCAACCCGTTATGACCTTTCCTAAGGTGGCAGACTCTTTTCCTTTAGGTGCGACTACCGCTGTCA
This sequence comes from Nitrincola sp., assembly GCF_048264025.1. Taxonomy (NCBI): domain Bacteria; kingdom Pseudomonadati; phylum Pseudomonadota; class Gammaproteobacteria; order Oceanospirillales; family Oceanospirillaceae; genus Nitrincola; species Nitrincola sp. The sequence goes on along the minus strand of NZ_JBLXDN010000009.1, from coordinate 92,731 downwards.
TAGAGTAGAGCGTCGGTAGCATTATTCCCGCAGCTAAACCAGCTACGGCCTGACTCGCTAATAGCATTTGCCAGCTCACCGCCAGGCCTGTAGATAAAATGCCTAGGGTTAGCACCGCTCCAGATACCATGAGAGCTGTCTTATACCCAAATCTTTGCACATACCCAGTAAGAAATAGTCCGGTTAAGGCCAGTGCACCTCCATATGCAGCTACAGCCCGTGCAGTTTGACCAACGCTTGAGCTTAGGCTGGAGCTGATGTCATGCATCACCGGGCTCATTAGAAAAGCATTAGAGCCAACCACGCTTACGCCCAGTAATAGTACCAGGGTCTGGATAACGAATTGATGATTAGCCTCGTGTGAAGACTCCAAGCTGGTCATGATCTATCTCCTACTGGCTAACCCGAAGACCATTGAGTCTATGCATCTTCGTTGTTCAGTAACGGGTTTTCATCCTCGGCATTGACTCCAATAATCTACATCAATCAGCCAGAAAATAGCTGTCAGATCTTGCTGTGTTCTTGTCAGAACTTGCGCAATCTGCGGTGGTTTATTTTTACCGGTTTGTCGGTGTGGATGCTTCCGAAAGCTCGCTGACAGCCGATCGGCGGAGACTCATCCACTGATGTACAAACGCCAATCCCAGTAAGCACAGTCCCAGTCCCATGAACGAGGCAACGCGCAGCAGGCCAATTAGGTCGGACATGTCGATCAGGAAAATTTTGGCGATAGTGATCAGTAACAGCAGCATGCCTGCCTGATACAGGTGCATCCATTGGCGTAGTGAGCCTATCAGAATGGCGCTGGCCGCCATGAGTAACCAGACCAGTGAATAGCTGTAAAGCTCGCCACTTTGCATCGGTAGATCAGTAGACAAGCTGCCTTGCCAGAGATGACGGACCTCCAGGGTGATAAAAATCCAGCTGCCGATACCAGCGAGCCCCCAAAAGCCGGTGCGGTATTCCTGTAGATACCAGCGAGCTGCCAGTACAAAGATCAGTATTGGAGCGCCATAGGCTAGCAGCAGACCGTTAAATATAGGTGTGCTGCTCAAATCGATTCGTGGGTTGAACGCTGGGTTGAGCGAAGTGAGGAGTACCAGGTAGTTGAGTACGGCGGCTAACAGCAGCAGGCGCGAAGCGAACAGACAGAGTGCGTGAGTATTCTCAGCCAGCGCACTGCGGTAATAATACACCAGTCCGATCGATCCCCAGATCAGGGTGTTGAAAGTCGCTTCGGTGAAGCTGTAGTGGTGTATAAAGAGTGCGCCATCATGCAGCCAGTAGCGTAGCAGCATTGCCAGGAAAAGTACCAGCAGATGCAGGCTGGCACCTTCAAGCCAGCGTGACAGTATGTCCTGACGGTTGATTCGGCTGGCAATCAGCACCAGTGCCAGGCAGCCGCCATAGCTGAGCAGAGAGGTATCATACTGCTGCAGCACCCAGGGTTGCAGTGTCAGACGGGCCAGTATCAACATGATTAAGGCTTTCATTACGCCACTGAGCAACGGATCGGGATGTTGCTGGTGCAGCCAGGCCAGCGAAACTACCTGCGCCGCCAGTGCCAGCGTCAGGGTGGCTGGTTCCAGCAGTATTACCGCCGCGAGGGAATAACCCAGATGACCGGCAAAGATCAGCCAGCTGCGGCTGCGATCCTGTTTTGCCCGCAACTGTGCGCGGCCAATATAGGCAAGGCCACACAAGAGTGATGCGGCGCTCCAGAACCAGTCTTGTAGCAGGTTACCGGCTAGTTGCCAGGCCAGTGCCAGCGCAATCAGCGGCGTGAGTACCCCTAAGGATAGCACCAGTGCCGGGTAACGGCAGTGGCTGCGCAGTTGCCAGAAGGCCTGTGCACCATAGGCCAGTGTCCAGAGTAACAGTAGCTGCAATAATTGCAGTTGTTGTTGTGGCAGCAGCGGCCTGAAGACCAACCCGAATTGCCAGTCGGTATGCAAGTGGGCGATAACCAGGCTGGAGAATAGCAGTAGGGCACTGCTCCAAGGCAGGAGCTTCAGGCTTTCGTTGAAGCGGCTGGCGAACAGCAGTAACAGCAGCAGCGGTGTCCAGTACCACAGCGCCGAATGCCAATCAGGGCGCAGGGCAATATTGATCGCTTGTGCCAGGGTGATCAATACTAAGCCGATGAACAGGTGTTGCTGTGAGGCGCTATCAAAACGCAAGAAGGCTTTGATTGAACGGCGTCGGGGTTGATCCGCAGTGGGCTGCATCAGGCGGAAGTTGAGCGTAGGAATACTAAGAAACAGATAGGCACTCAAGGTCAGATAGAGCCCCGTCCATTCCAGTGAGCGGCCACTGAGTTGCAGTAGCCACCACCAGCTCAGTGTACCTGCCAGTGTGAGTACAAATAGCCAGCTTCTCTGTACATAGCGCTGTAGAAACAGTGACGATCCGGTAATAATCAACACATAGATCAGCACAGGTAACAGATCACTGCCACTGCCGCCCAGCATCAGGGGAACCAGATAGGCACCGGTGATGCCGATCAGCGCCAGCACCGGACCATGCCACACAGCCAGTAGCATACTGCCCAGAGAGACCAAAGCCAGCAGGGCAAATACCAGCATCGGTGGCCAGAGTTGATAAAGGTGCAGTGCCGATAGAATGACGCTGTAGAGCACTATGCTGGCTCCCCCTGCCAGTGCGGCAACAGCGGTATAAGCGGTGTTGGTTTTACGTCTGAACCATTCGGCGGCAACCAGTAATCCCAGCCCCAGCAGAATGCCGAGCAGAATCCTTGCTTGTGGCCCCAGCAAGCCTTGCTCCATTGAATAACGGGCAAGGAAAATGCCGGATAAGCCGACGCATAACCCGCCCAGCCAGACCATCCAGTTGGCTTTGAGCGAAGACTGACCTGCCGGGGTTGCGTCTTCTGCCGGTTTAACCTGTGTTTGTGGCTTGGGATTTGCAGGGCTAGCGCCCCAAGGATCTGTTGTTGGTGTTTCAGACTCTACGGATTCTACGGATCTGGTTTCAGGGGCGGCTGTATCGAAGTCAGCATCCGGTTCAGTAGCTGTCGCAGGGGGTTCAGGGGTGGCGATCTGGCTTGCCGCCATCTTGGCACTAAGCTGAGTGGCTAGATCCGCTTGTGTGTCAGTCTGGCTGGTCTGTGGTCTAGCCGGTTGTTGAACGTGGCTGGTATGTTCAGGTGGACGCTGGTGCTGCAGTTCAGCTAACGTTCGCTGGAGTTTTTTCAGGGTGAAGAAGTTAGTCCAACTCAACACTATGCTGGAGAGCATTAATAGAAAGAACACCACTGCCATGACCAACCATGTATCATACATAGCTCAACCGCTTCCCTAAGGTTTATCAAAGACCTAACTCTAGAATGCTTGCCGCTTAACTGCAACTCTGATTACATACCTGGTTGCCCAGGATCATGTTTTACTTAGATGTCTCATGGCCGCATCAAGGCCTTCCAGCGTCATCGGAAACATGCGCTGTTGCACCAGTTGCTGCATCATGCCAATCGACTGGGTGTAGGGCCAGTAATCTTGGGGCACGGGGTTGAGCCAGATCAGACCAGGCCAGGTGTCAGTGACGCGCTGCATCCAGGTTTTTCCCGCTTCGGCGTTCATATGTTCAACACTGCCGCCAGGGACAGCGATCTCATAAGGTGACATGGAGGCATCACCAACGAAAATCACCTTGTAGTCCTGAGCGTATTTATGCAGCAGATCCTGCGTCGCTGTGCGTTCATTGAAGCGTCGCCGGTTATCTTTCCATACGGATTCGTACAGGCAGTTATGGAAATAGAAGTGTTCCAGGTGTTTAAACTCGCTACGACAGGCACTGAACAGCGCTTCAATCATGGTGATATGGTCATCCATGGAGCCACCGATATCGAGAAACAGCAGGACTTTCACCGCATTGTGCTTTTGCCGCACCATTTTCAGATCCAGATGCCCGGCATTTCTGGCGGTGGCGTGAATGGTGCTTTCAAGGTCCAGCTCTTCTTCAGCCCCGGTGCGGGCAAATTTGCGCAGACGCTTCAGTGCCACCTGAATATTGCGGTTTTCCAGATTCTGCTGGTCATCCAGATTGCGAAACTCACGCTTTTCCCAGACCTTAACTCCACGACGGTGGGTCGATTTACCCCCGATGCGAATGCCTTCAGGGTTGTACCCCCCATGACCGAAAGGGGAGGTGCCGCCGGTGCCGACCCATTTATTACCACCAGCATGCCGTCCCTGCTGTTCTTCCAGACGCTGTTTCAGGGTCTCCAACAGTTTGTCCAGGCTGCCAAGGCTTTGCAGCTCAGCCTTGTCGGCTTCGCTCAGGTAGCGCTCGAAGGTCTGACGCAGCCAGTCATCCGGGATCAGTTGTTCCACTGTGGTCTCTAACTCGCCGATGCCCTTGAAGTAACTGGAGAAGGCCAGATCAAAGCGATCATAGTACTTTTCATCCTTGACCAGGCAGGTGCGTGCCAGCAGATAAAAACCATCCAGATCGGCAAAGGCCAGATCGGCCTCCAGGGCACGAATCAGGTCCAGCAGCTCCCGGGGTGTTACCGGAATTTTTGCAGTGCGTACCGCTTGAAAAAAATCGATCAGCATGGTGTTTCCTTAGGCTGATCAGCGCTGCTGGCGCCGAATCATAAAGGCCAGGCGCTCTAGCAGTCCGGCATCCTGTTCGTTTTTGATCAAGGCTCCGCAAAGCGGCGGAACCGCTGATGCGCTATCCTGTTCCAGCAAGACCTCACGTGCCAGGTTGTCGGCCATGAGTAGCTTGAGCCAGTCAACCAGTTCGGAGGTGCTGGGTTTTTTCTTTAATCCGCTAATATCCCGCAGGTCATAAAAGACTTCCAGGGCTTTCTCTACCAGCTGTTTCTGAATGGAAGGGAAGTGCACCTCGATAATCTGGCGCATGGTGTCCTGGTCAGGAAAGCGGATATAGTGAAAAAAGCAGCGCCGCAGAAATGCATCCGGCAGCTCTTTTTCATTATTCGAGGTGATGATCACCAACGGACGGTGAGTCGCTTTGATCTGCTGCTGGGTTTCATAGACATAGAACTCCATGCGATCGAGTTCCAGCAGCAGGTCATTGGGGAATTCAATGTCGGCCTTGTCCACTTCATCAATCAGTAACACGGCAGGCTGATCGCAGGTAAAGGCCTCCCAGAGTTTACCGGGGACTATGTAGTTGCTGATGTCGTGCACCTTGTCATGGCCCAGCTGTGAATCACGCAGACGTGACACCGCATCGTATTCGTACAGCCCCTGCTGTGCCTTGGTGGTGGATTTAACATGCCAGGTGTAGAGCGGCATATCCAGCGCCGCTGCCACTTCTTCAGCCAGCAGGGTTTTACCTGTGCCCGGCTCACCCTTGATCAGCAGTGGCCGCTGTAGTGTAAGGGCGGCATTCACCGCTATCTGCAGTTCGTTTGTTGCGACGTAGCGTTCGGTGCCTTTGAATTGCATTCGTGTGTCTTCCATTCAGATCCATCAACTCGAACAACCAGTGTACTGCGTGTGTGGTTGCGGCTCAAACACTGTTCGCTGCGGCTGCATGGCAGAGTTGATGGCCATGATCTACAGTTAAGGTGATTAATAAAAACCTTATAAAAAGGATTGCTAAATTTAAGGAGATACAGAGATGGCGATGATGATGAAAGCGGCTGTGTTCGTTGAACCCGGTCGCATTGAAATAGATGATAAACCGGTACCGGAGATAGGCCCGAATGATGCGCTGATGAGGGTGACCACAACGACTATTTGCGGTACGGATATACATATTCTTAAAGGCGAGTATCCGGTTGCCAAGGGCCTGACTATCGGGCACGAACCGGTGGGGGTAATAGAAAAGCTGGGTGCAAATGTACAGGGGTATCAGGAGGGGCAGCGGGTGATAGCGGGCGCTATCTGTCCGAGCTTTACCTCCTATGCCTGTCAGGATGGTTGTTCGTCACAGGATGGCGGCAGTCATGCCCATGGATACAAACCCATGGGCGGCTGGCGCTTCGGTAACACCCTTGACGGTGCGCAAGCTGAATACCTGTTGGTGCCGGATGCGCAGGCCAATCTGTCACCTGTGCCGGATGGACTGACCGATGAACAGGTGCTGATGTGCCCGGATATCATGTCAACTGGCTTTGCCGGAGCTGAAGCGGCCAACATACGTATTGGTGACACTGTAGCGATATTCGCCCAGGGACCTATCGGCTTGTGTGCCACCGCTGGTGCAAAACTGCGTGGAGCCAGTCGTATTATTGTTGTAGATGGCATAGATGAACGTCTGGCTATCGCCCGGCAAATGGGCGCGGATATTACCCTGGATTTTCGTAAAGTCGATGTGGTGTCAGAAATCCTTAAGCTGACCAATGGCCGGGGTGTGGATGCCTCCATTGAAGCCCTGGGGTTGCAGTCAACCTTTGAAGCGGCTTTGCGGGTACTTAAACCGGGCGGCACGCTGTCCAGCCTGGGGGTCTATTCCAGTGATCTGTCGATTCCACTGGATGCCTTTTGTGCCGGGCTGGGTGATCACAAGATCATCACGTCCCTCTGCCCAGGTGGTAAGGAGCGCATGCGGCGTCTGATGGATGTGATTGCATCCGGGCGTGTGGATCTTGGACCCATGGTGACCCATCGCTATAAGCTGGAAAATATCACTGAAGCCTATGATCTGTTTTCACACCAGCGAGATGGGGTGTTGAAAGTGGCGATTCAGGCCAGTTGAAGCCAGTTTAGGATAAGGTGGCGGGCTGGATTCCGGTCTGCCTCCTAGCTCTGTGTCACCGCCATAATCAGTGTTGCCACGACGACCACTACACCGAATAACCAGGCGATCTGACTTTTTGCCAATTGCTCGGGCAGCGGCAGGTTGTAGAGGGTTTTCAGTGATTCCATACCTGGTAGCCAAGTGGGTAGCACCGGCACTTGGTTTAGTTGCTTAAGCCTCTGCCATAGCGCCACTATTCCACGCTCCAGCAGCACCACCAAGTCACCCTGCGGCAATCGCCAGGCGGGACCTTTGCGACTGATCAGCCAAGCCATTGCCAGCGTGATAGCCGGTACCCATAGCAGCCCCATATAGGCGGCTGGCTGTTGGTAAAGTGGTGTTATCTGCAGGGATCCGGCCAGCAGTTGCGGTGCCAGGGCACTGGTTAACACCGTAGCGGCAAAACCCAGCTGCATGCGCCAGTCGGCAGTCTCCGGCTGATGGCTTCGCTGTTGCCAGAGAAGCCATAAGAAACGCAGCATCAACGCGGTTGTCGCCAATGCACTCAGGGTCAGGCTGGTGATCAACCAGCCGGGTAGGCCATCCTGATACAGCTGGGCTTTCAGCAGTAACTTGGCCTGAGCACCACTGCCAAATAGCCCGATCAGTGACAGAGCTGGCAATAGCATCCCCAGACCCAACAAGAATACCGGAATGCCCTGGTAAGCATCCTTGAAGCTGACCGATAAAAATAACGCGCCTTTGGTCAAGGCATGATGCAGAGCGTAAAACGCCAGTACAGGCAGCAGCAAGACGGTTAGGTCGGGTAGGATAAACAGGCAACCCAGTGACAGCGTCATAATGCCCATCTGACTGATGCTGGAATAGGCCAGTACGGCTTTAGGTGAAGCTTGCATCACACCTATCAAGCCCGCACCAAAGGCGGCAAGCAAACCGATAAGGATGAGTATTAATCCCCAGGTGGGCTCCTGCATATAACCCAGCGGCAGTAAGCTGAACCAGGCAAATAACCCGGCTTTAATCATGGCGCCACTGAGTACCGCACTGGCGGGAGTCGGCGCAACTGGGTGGGCCAGTGGGAGCCAGAAGTGCAACAACGGAAGGCCCGCTTTAACCCCAAATCCACTGAATAGACAGAACACGATCAGTCCGGCATCAGCTGATTCAACGATGGCGGCTGCAATATCCTCAGATAGCAGCGAGCTATGTCCTGTCGCTGCACTGCCGAGGAATAAACCCGCGAGAATCAGCATTTCACCCATTAATGCCATGATCAGGTAGATTCTGCCTGCACGCAGAGCGGTGCTGTCCCGCTGGTGAATTACCAGCCCATAGGCGGCGAAGGTCATTAGGGCGAAAAAGGTATAGAAACCGATGATGTCGGCGCTGATCAGCAGACCAAGATTGCCCGTCAAGGTTAATAGCCAGAGTAGCCAAAAACGTCTGGCAGCCGGATCCTTGCGCAGATAGCCTAAACCATAGAGTGCACTGAACAGCCACAGCAGACTGGTAAAGGTTAAAAAGGTGTTACTGACAGGCAGATTTTGCCAGACACTGCCAAGTAACAGGGCCGACATATTCAGTTGCTCTAGGGGCATAAAGCTCAGCAGTAACGCGGGTAAGGGGGCTACTAAGGCGGCGTAGCCGAGCATAGAACCTAACCTGGGTAGGCAGCCTATCAGTGCCAGCAGTAGCGGAAACAAGGGTGTAAGCAGGAGTAGCCACTGGGTCAGTGTCATGGCAGATACTCCCGCAGTGTGATCAGTTCAGCCCAACTGAGAGGGCTGATAGATGAGCCGGCAAACAATCCTGCTGCCAGGCTTAGCCCGGCTGTGACCAGCGTTGGAATCAGCAGCCAGGGGGTGGTGTCGCGCCAGCCGACGATCATTTCATCAGGCCAGTCGCCTTGTTGAGGGCTAAACCAGATACGTTTAAGTACCGGCAGAAAATAGGCGGCATTGAGTAAACTGCTACCTACCAGAACGAAAATAACCCAGTTCATGCCAGCATCTAGCGCTCCGCTACCCAAATACCATTTGCTGACAAAGCCTGCTACGGGAGGAATGCCGATCATACCCAGCGCACCAATGGTAAAAGCCACACTGGTCATTGGCATGCGTTTCCCCACACCATCCAGTTCATGAATTTTATGAATTCCCAAGGTTTCGGCATAGTTTCCGGCACAGAAAAACAGGGTGATTTTCATCAGTCCCTGATGCAGCAGGTGTACCAGCCCGCCAATGGTGCCGAGCGGACCGAACAGGCTGATACCCAATACGATGTAAGACACCTGACTGATGGTGGAAAAAGCCAGGCGTTTTTTGATATCGATTTGCTGCAGTGCGCGGAAGGAGCCGTAAAGAATGGTGAAAGAGGCCAATAGCGCCAGTGGAAAGAGCAACCCTTGCTGCCAGGCCAGCTCAATGCCGTAAATATCATAGACCACCCGGACAATACCAAAGGCGCCAGCTTTGACCACGGCAACGGCATGCAACAGTGCGCTGACAGGTGCCGGTGCCACCATGGCGATGGGCAACCAGCCATGGAACGGAAACAAGGCGGCTTTTACCCCGAGTCCTGCGATCAACAGGGCAAAAATGAGTGCCATCCAGCCTGGCCAGGTGCCCACCAGCGCCGCTGTTTTTTCAGTATCCCCAAACGGAATATCACCCCCGAGGGCGTAGAGGGCGACAACGCCGGTGAGTAGTACAACGCCACCGCTCAGGGTATAGATAAGATAGGTGCGCCCGGCGGCTAAGGCCGCTGTAGTGCCGCGGTGGACCACCAACGGGTAGGTGGATAGTGTTAAAAGTTCATAAAAAATCAGGAAGGTGAACAGGTTGCCAGCCAGCGAAATACCCATGGTGCTGGCAACACACAGACTGAAATAGCCAAAGAAACGACTGCGATTTGGTGAGTTTTCCAGATAGCCTATGGCGTAGATGGTGGTAAATAACCAGAGTACCGAGGACAACCCGGCAAACAGCATCGCCAAGGCATCTGCCCGCAACACCATCGACAGCCCAGGCAACACCTCCAGGCTGATCTCTGGGGTGTGCTGCTGTAAGACAAAATAAATCAGCAGCGAGATTAATCCCAGCTTTAGAATGGCGGCGGCCAGGTTTAGAACGCTGCGTGTTCGGTGTTGCTGCTCCGGTAGAATGAAGATGGCCATGGCCGCTATAAATGATGTCATCAGAACAGCCAGTGGCAGGACATTGATCCAGTTCATGGCAGTGCCTCCCTGAGCGGTCCAGGAAGACTAATCAGATCCAGTGGCAACATAGCCATAAAGCCCAGCAATATACTGCTGGCGGATAAAAACAGTGCGATTAGTTCGAGTGATAACGCCGGTCTGGCAAAGGTATCACCTTCACCTGTTTCCCGGTAGGTGTAGGCGAAGACACGAAAAATATACGCGGCAGAAAGTAAACTGCCGAGCAACATCACCAGTGTCCACCACCATTGCTGTGAAATCAGGCTGCTTTGCAACAGCAGCCATTTGGCACTGAATCCCCCACTAGGTGGCAGCCCCATGATGCTGACGCCGGCCAGACCGAAAGCGAAAATATTCAGTGGACGATAACGGCTCATCCCAGCCAAAGCCGTAAGTTCCTGTTTGCCGGTACAAAAGATCAGGTTGCCAGCCGCCAGGAACATCCCGGCTTTGGCCAGCGCATGGGCCAGCAGCATCAGAATCCCGCCCTGATAAGCCATCAAGGTGGCTTCCGGGTACTCAGCTGTCAGCAGTGGAAACATCAGCAGCATATAGCCGATTTGGGCCAGGGTGGAGTAGGCAATGACCATTTTCAGTTGCTGCTGTCGCAGTGCCATCCAGCCTCCCCATAACACCGCTCCACTGCCGAAAATGCCCAGCAGTTGCGACAGGGCTGGCATCTGACGATAGATGTCCAGCTCTATCCAGAAGCGCAACAGAATGTACAAGGATGCCTTGATGACCAGTGCGGACAGCAGTGCACTGACCGGTGTTAGCGCACCACCATGTGCCGGAGGTAACCAGGTATGCAAGGGAAAGACCGCTGTCTTGAGCATTAAGCCTGCCAGAATTAAGGCGATGGCAACCTGTGATGTTGCACCGACCTGCCAGTGCGCCGCAAGACCATCCAGTGCCAGGGTGCCGTGGGCGCCATAGAGCAGGGCTACGCCGAGAAGATAGCCCATAGAGCCCAGTAGTGCTGCATACAGATAGCGGATAGCCGCTTCCAGGGATTTGTCATCGGCGGCAAAGGCGACTAGCCCGACGGCGGATAAGGTCAGCAATTCCAGGCCAACATACAAGTTGAAACTATCCGCCGCCAGCCAGATGCCATTCAGTGACGCCCAAAGAAACCAGAAAAGTGGCCAGAAGCTAGCCAGTTTCTCAAGTGTAAGATATTGCTGGGCATACAGGGCACACAGCATACCGACCAGTGTGCTCATGAGTACAAACAGGGTGGCCAAGCCATCGGCCCGCAAGGCGATTCCCAGAGGAGCTTGCCAGTCTCCCATGGCATAAGTCACCGGACCGGCATGTTGCACCAGCAGTAACAGCGATACCGATGCCGTCAGTTGCGACAAAATACCCAGCAGTGACGCAACTGAGCGCAGCCGCTCAGGTAACAGCATCGTCAGAACCGCACCAGCCAGCGGTATGATCAGTAACCAGGGGATCGGGGATTGCATCAGACTCATAGTCTGTCATCCTCGGGTAGCTGGGTGGTGTTTTTAAGTTGAAACCAGCGCCTGATCAGTAACAGTGCCAGGGCTGTGGCTGCTACGGCGACAACAATGCCAGTTAGCACCAACGCCTGCGGTATGGGATCAGTCTCCCCTCGGCCCTGTTGAGCAAAGCCCACTAATATGAGAAAGGTGCCACTGCCTAACAGGTTGAAGGCGATCAGTCGTCGCAGCAGATGGCGGTGATAGATGAAACCGAACAGGCCTAAGCCACACAGGCCGATACCCCCCAGGGTAAATATCAGATCACTGCTCATGGGAAGAGTCTCGATCGAGTGGATTGACCGGAGCATTGGCCAGGGTAAATAGACTTAGTAGTATCAGACCGATAGACAGCGTCAGGGTTAGCTCTATGACCAGAATCAGCAATCCGGCCGCCGAGTCCGGGTAAGTCAGGAAGGGACGTCCACCGATCATGGCGCTGGTGGCAACGGCAAGAAAAACGCTGAATCCCAGCACCAGTCCGAGTTTCATCAGTTGATGGCTCAGGTGTGCTGAAAGGCGAATGCCGGCGAGCTGCAACAGAATAAATGCAGCGGCTAATACCGCTCCGGCCTGAAAGGCACCACCAGGTCGATCAGCACCGGCCCAAAGCAAGTAAGCCGAGGTGATCAGCATGGCCGGAATGAACAGGGCTAAGCTGGCATGCAGCAGCGAGTTGGGTAAGCCCGGTAGACTGTCGGGTTCTGGGTGAGTTGATTTTAAGGTTAGCCCGACCAGTATCGCCAGAACCAGAACACCGATTTCCAATAGGGTATCGTAACTACGAAAATTGAGCAGTATGGCCGTGATTGGGTGTTCCACGCCACTGTTGGGCATAGCTTGCGCTACCTGTTGATGCAGAGCGACCTGCATGTCAGGTTGCTGCCAGACTGCCCAGAAAAGTACGCCCATCAATGCTAGCGCCGCACTCACGGCCAGCCAGAATCGAGGGTGATGCAGGTGGATGCGGCCAGGATGAAGATTGCCGGTTTTTTTCAGGTGCCCAAGGGTATCCAGCAGGAGTACGCCGGTTATGCCTGCACCTATGGCGGCTTCAGCAATGGCAATATCAGGCGCATCAAGCCGGATCCAGGCCAGAGACAAAAGAATGCCCAGCAAAATGAAAAACACCACCGCACGAAAAATGCTTCGACTCATTATGCTGATCAGTGCTACTGACCAGAGGCTTAGCACCAGTGTCCAGTCGATCAGCTCATTCATCGACGCTCTCCTGTCTGCTCTGTTCGTCAGCGCCTCCAGACTGGCGGGTAGGCATGCCCTGAGCATGCGCTTCCCAGGCCACCAGATGGCCACTGAGCGCACCAGCCAGCATGACCAGCAGCCAAATCAACAGCAGCTTGAGGGTCAGGGCCACTGAAAAAGAGCTCGGGATCAGCCCCAGTATGATTAACCCCAGCCCCAGATTGTCGGCTTTGGTCAGTGCGTGAATGCGAGTATAGGTATCGGGAAAGCGTACCAGTCCGATGGAGCCGACAATAAACATCAGTGCGCCGCTGATCAGCAACACAGCCTGTAGCAGTGCCATCGCGCTCATTCTGATTTCTCCCGCGGTGCTGAGGCTTTCCAGACACGGCTGACAAAGGCCACGGCGGCCAGCATGGCCAGCAGTGCCAGAATCAGGGCGGTATCCCGTGCGGCATCCAGTTGCTGAAGCTCGGCCAGTACCAGCAAGACAGCAACACCGGTGGTGCCGAACAGTTGTGCGGCCAGCAACCGGTCGGCCAGTTGCGGTCCCCGAAGAATGCGTAGCGCGCCGATCAGTAACGAAACCAGCAGTAAGGTTAGCGTAATCAGATAGATACTGGTCATTCAACCTCCCTGGCAGGCAGTAGGCGGGCTATATGACTTTCCAGCTGGCGCAGACTCTTGCGTGTTATGTCGGCTGAATCCAGAGAGTGGATTAATAGTCCCTCAGCCCCGGATCGCACACTCAGGGTGCCAGGCATCAGGCTCAGGCTGCTCATCAACAGCCAGCGGGGTAAGCCCTGTAGCGACGTTTCAAAGGGTACCATAATAGACATTAAGGGTAGGCGAGGTGACAGGGTGCGTCTGGCAATGTCTAATCCAGCAATCAACGAAGTGGTAAGAAAGTACAGCAGGAATCCAGGTAAGGCCGGTAGCCAGAAGCGATGCGTTCCGGGCGTGCTCAGAAAAAAACTGACATAGACACCCAGAAGGATGGCCGGTAGGCCGATAATCCAGCTGCCTGAATCACCACTCGTCAGAGCCCACCAGAAGCCTGCCGCCAGTATCAGGCGCCAGAGGAGTGCCATGGGTTTATTCAGAATGCTGTTTATCACCTTTTCCATAGCGGGTTCATCCTGACAGATTACTGAAATGCGGCACAGTGGTCTTGTTCAGGCATCGCTGGGGTAAAGAGTAACAAATCGGTGCTGATTTCCCCAGCCGTATAGCCTGGATAGGTATCTTCCAGATAATAAGCCGGATCAACCTGCTCGCTCAACGGCACCATGATCAGGCTGGTTGATTGGAGTGTATCCGGCAACCAACGCGCAACACCTGTGTCTTTGCGGGTATGCTGGGCTCCCGCAATCAGTACATTGATTTTGTCTGTTTGGGTGGTGGCTTGCATGCGACGGGCCATCTGCTGATCCCGGGCCAGTTGTACCTGCAACATCTGTATTAAATTGGTGCGCGGTAATTGTTGGCAATGACTGGTGTAGATCAGTTCCATCATATAGCGGGTATGGGCGGTATCCAGGTAGCCTTCAGCCGCACCTTGTTGATAGGCCTGCATTTGTGCCGTACGAGGCAAATCAGCCGCAACCACCTGTTCCGCTTGATTCAGTGCAAATTGCAGCTGTGGCGCATAGCGTTCCCAGGGCCAACCCGCGGACCAGTTGAGTGCTTCGGCTGTTGCGCTATCACCACGACCTGACCACTCATCAATAAGTGGCTGTTGATCTGAATTCGCCATCTCAAAGGCCACACTACCCAGGCGGTTATGCTTAGCCAGTTGGGTGAGAATCTGCAGTTGCAGCTGATGATGATCGGGATGGTCGTGCTGCTCTCCCAGCATTAACCAACTGCCTTGTGGCAGTGAATCAAGTAGTACGTCTAGGCCAACATATGACTGCTGTTCGCTATGCCAGAGTTTACCCACCAGTGGGTGGTCAGCCTGATGGGGTGCCAGCCAACGGCTATCGGCCTGAACCGCGGTGGATAGCAGTAGAGCCAGCCCGAGTAGCTGTATAAGTAGTGGGGAACGCATTAGAGTTTTCCTTTGGCTTTAACATCCAGATAGTCGCGCTGAATCACAGTTTCCAATGCGTTAACGGCCGTCACTAACTCATCGAAAGTTTCTCTACACTGCTTGAGTTGTTTGATCTGATCTGCAGAAGGGACCGAATCAGGGGATAGTTTGGCAATTTCCAATAGCTCGGCGATGTAGGTTCCCCGGGTGTGTGCCACCATGGATAAGAGCGGTTTCAAGTCTTCCAGGCTGAGTTGTGGGATCATCGGGTTGATGATTTCGCGGTTAATTTCACGGCGAAATTTTTCCAGTTCCAGCATCAGGCGGTTGTTTGTGACAGTCATCGGACTTTCCTCTAGGGTAGTGATAGCCTTATTATGGTAACAGGGTTGCAATTGTGAAGCCTGTTTGTTGATATTTACGGAAAAAAACCGACTCTGACCGGAAATCTAATGCCAATAGAAACCACATTTAACGGTGAAACTGAAAGTTTACCCCTACGCACTTTCAGTGAGAAAGCCTACCTGGATTATTCCATGTATGTCATCCTGGACCGTGCCCTGCCGCACATAGGTGATGGCATGAAGCCAGTGCAGCGCCGCATCATTTATGCGATGTCAGAACTGGGCTTGAAAGCGACGGCAAAACACAAAAAATCGGCGCGTACCGTCGGTGACGTGTTGGGTAAGTTCCATCCGCATGGCGATTCTGCCTGCTATGAAGCGATGGTGTTGATGGCGCAGCCCTTCAGCTACCGTTACCCGCTGGTGGATGGACAGGGCAACTGGGGATCGCCGGATGATCCCAAGTCGTTTGCGGCCATGCGTTACACTGAATCACGCCTGTCTCCCTATGCTGAAGTGCTGCTGAAAGAACTGGGGCAGGGTACGGTAACCTGGCAGCCAAACTTCGACGGCACGCTGGATGAGCCGGAATTTCTCCCCGCTCGACTGCCAAACGTGCTGTTAAACGGCGGCACGGGTATTGCTGTAGGTATGGCGACGGATATTCCACCGCATAATTTGCGTGAAGTCGCCGCTGCCTGCATATATCTGCTGGATCACCCGCAGACCAGTGTTGAGCAGCTGTGCGATATTATCCCGGGTCCAGATATGCCCACGGAGGCAGAAATTGTCACCCCGAGGGCTGACCTGGAAAAACTTTACTGCACCGGGCGTGGCTCGTTGAAAATGCGTGCTGTGTATATCCGTGAAGACGGTGATATTGTCATTACCGCACTGCCTTATCAGGTCTCGGGTAATAAAGTGCTGGAGCAGATAGCCGCACAGATGCAGCAGAAAAAACTGCCGATGGTCAGTGATCTGCGTGATGAGTCGGATCACGAAAACCCCACCCGTCTGGTCATTGTGCCACGTTCCAACCGTATCGATGCCGAACAACTCATGGCGCACCTGTTTGCCTCTACGGATCTGGAGCGCAGCTACCGCGTGAATATGAACATGATCGGTATCGATGGACGACCTCAGGTGAAGGATCTGCGCCAGATACTTACCGAATGGCTCAGTTGGCGCACCGAAGTGGTACGTCGCCGACTGACGCATCGCTTGCAGAAGGTCATGGAACGACTGCATATTCTTGAAGGCTTGATGATCGCCTACCTCAATATTGACGAGGTGATCCGGATTATTCGTGAAGAAGATAATCCCAAGCAAGAGATGATTGCACGTTTTGGTATTAGCGCCATTCAGGCCGATGCGATTTTGGATCTGAAACTGCGCCATCTGGCCAAGCTTGAAGAGTTTAAAATCCGCACCGAGCAGAATGAGCTGGATGAGGAGCGTAAGTATCTGGAAGAAACGCTAGGCTCAGCCGAGCTAATGCGCAAATTGATTCGCCAAGAGATCGAAGAGACTGCCGAAGAGTTTGGTGATGCGCGTCGTTCACCGCTGGTGCAACGTGAAGAATCTCAGGCCTTCAGCGAAAAAGACCTGTTGTCAGCTGATCCGGTCACGGTGGTACTGTCCAAGCAGGGTTGGATCAGAGCGGCCAGAGGGCATGATATAGATGCGGTGGGCTTGAGCTACAAATCGGGTGACGCCTTTAAGCTGGCGTGTCCCGGGCGCATGAATCAGCCGACTATTCTGCTGGATTCCACCGGGCGCAGTTACACCCTGGATACGCATACTCTGCCTTCTGCCAGGGGGCAGGGTGAGCCAGTGACCGGTAAACTGTCGCTGCCTAAAGGGGCCAGTATTGACGGTATGATCTGTGCGGCGGAGCGAGAGCGCGTGCTGCTGGCATCCGATGCGGGTTATGGTTTTATTACCTCTATAGCCGATTTGAGCAGTAAAACTAAAAACGGCAAGGCGGCGTTGAGCCTGCCGAAAAATGCTCGAGTTCTCAGTCCGGTGAAAGTCAGTGACCTGCAGCAGGATTTGCTGGCGTCGGTGACCAGTGACGGGAGGATGCTGGTGTTCCCTGTCAGTGAGCTACCGGAGCTAAGTAAAGGCAAGGGCAATAAAATCCTGAATATTCCTTCAGTACGTGCCGCGGCTCATGAAGAGCTGCTGGTTGCAGTAGCCATCTTGTCGCCGGGTGACTTATTACAGGTCAACTCGGGCCGTCAGCACCTGAAACTGAAAGCGACTGATCTGGAGCATTATCGCGGTGAGCGCGGACGTCGAGGTAACAAGCTGCCGCGGGGTTATCAGCGTGTGGATGGTTTAGAGGTGATCAAGGCGGCTGGGGAGGATATCCCCAGCAGCTGATAGGTTGCTAATTAGTGGCTAAGAGGGTTCACGCTGGCTGAGTTTAAGCATCAGGTGGCGTGACTGCTTTTCCAATAGATCCTGATAGGATTTGCTGATTTGCAATACCAGTACCTTGTCTTCATCTTCCCGGCGGATGCTGGCGCCTTCCAACAGGGTGCGCTTCAGGTCGGGAGCTTCGGTCAGTGCCGTATGGCTGATCAGTTCGTTACTCTGGGTGGTGCGGGTTAGAAAACGCGCTTCTTCCAACAGCCGCTCCAGCTTTTCTACCTTGCCGCGTACTAACGCCATGTGCAGATTCATGACGGGACGAAACAGGCGAATGCGCGACTGGTTGTATTGTTTGTATAAATGCGTGAACAGCATGGCGGCACACATGGCATTCACACCGTGGGTATCGTCAGCCTGGGGTTGATCAAAAATCATCTGCAGATCAGCATTGCCCGCTTTAACCACCCGGCCGTTATAAATAACAGCCACTGAGTTGGCCAGCATGCGGTAGGTTTTCAGTAGAGACTGGTGCTCTTCTTCCTCTACCAATTCAGAATGCGCACTGGTGGCATCGATCAGTAACAAGTAACCCGCATCTTCTGCCGCTAGCATCAGCTCCAGATCCTGCTCAAAGGCATAGAGGTTTAGCTGTTCCTCGTCGTCATCCAATGCGCTGAGCAAGGGATTATTACGCAGTCGAGACGTTTCTTCAGCCGGAAGTGCCGCTGGTTTTTGCTCTTCCAATTCAACATAAGCTTCATCATCCTGACTATCCTGGTCACGCATGTATCCGGCTGTAGCTGGCGTGAAACGAGGAATAGGGCCACGTTCGCGCTCAGGCTTCAGTAGCGACACCAGTTCCTGGTCATTCAGCTCTTCATCACGGGCACTGAAGCTGAGAAAGGTATTGTCTGACGGGTTAGGTTTATCGCGTTCAGCAACGAAACTGTCTGATGTTGCCTGCGGTGCGGCTGGGCGTTCAGGCGTGGGAGGTGCCGTTACCTTTACGGGTTCGGGTTCGGGTGCGAGTACTGGAGGTAGTTCCAGATCGTCCATATCATCTGGATCAAGAATCGGTAGACTGTCCGAGCCAGCATCGGCTTCACTGATTTCCTGCATCACCTCATCAAACTGGCGCTCCGTGTCCCTGTCCTGCTGTTCAATCTCAGCCGTTTCAGCCCTGGCAGGACGCATGCTCAACCAGATGCCGATCAACATCAGTAGCAGCGTTGCCGTAGCCGACAACAAAATCATTAACTGCTGGCGTTTGAGCACGGCTAACAAGGGAGAGGGATCAGCCCAGACGGTCAGTTCACCTAATGGCTCTTCATTACGTATCAGTGGTACGTTTAATGAACGACCCTGATGTTCTCCACTGATGCCAAGTACATTGTCTTGGTTGTCAGTCAGGCGCATACCTCGAATCATCGGCTGGTTAGCCAGTTCATTGAGCAGGTAGTTGAGGCTGATTCTGTCTTCACTCATGACCAGCGGTTTGAGGAGCAGTGCAGCGCTTTCTGCCAAGGCGCCGCTGCTGAGCAGCGCTTCCTCTTCAGCAATGCGCTGGTTGTCCATTTGGATTAATAACAGGGTGATGATCAGACCCAGTACAAATGCCAGGATCACTGCCAGCATGGGGCGCATTGGGCGTGGAGCCTTGTCGGGGTTGGGCGGCACTGTTTGCATAACGGGATGGCTTCCGGAAAGACCTTAGAACAAGATTTGAATGATACCAGTTCGTGGCCAGTAGTCACACTGAGGAATGGATACTTCGTTGATTGGCTTAAATGCGAATGACCCCCGCTCTCTGGCAGGCTATAATGGTTGTTTTTACGCGTTACGGACAGTCTGGATGAATACACAAGAGTATATGATTGCGTTGGGCCAGCAAGCTCGGCAAGCCGCCAGCCAAATGGCCAGTGCAGACACTGGGCAGAAAAACCGGGCATTGCTAGCCATGGCAGCGGCTTTGGATGCCGCTCGACCTGTGTTAGAGCAGGCTAATGCTGAAGACATGCAGGCCGGGCGTGCCAAAGGCCTGGATGCAGCTATGCTTGACCGTCTGGAACTGACCCCGGCTCGGATCGATAATATGATCGAAGGGCTGCATCAGGTGGCGGCGCTAGCCGACCCAATAGGTGGTATTACCGGCATGAACTACCGGCCGTCAGGCATTCAGGTGGGTAAAATGCGGGTGCCCTTGGGTGTGATCGGGATTATTTATGAGTCTCGGCCTAACGTCACTGCGGAAGCCGCCAGTCTGTGCATCAAATCAGGTAATGCGACCATTCTGCGCGGTGGCTCTGAAGCGTTGAAATCCAATCAGGCCATCGCCGCGTGTATTATCAGTGGCTTGCGTGAAGCTGGGTTACCGGAAACCGCTGTGCAGGTTGTCGCTACCACTGATCGGGAGGCTGTGGGCCAGTTGATTAGTATGCCTGACTATGTCGATGTGATCGTACCGCGTGGAGGCAAAGGGCTGATTGAACGGATTGCGCGGGATGCACGGGTGCCAGTGATTAAGCATCTGGATGGAGTCTGCCATGTCTATATAGATAAAGCGGCTGACAAGGTTAAAGCGATCAATATTGCCTTGAATGCCAAGACTCACCGTTACGGTACCTGCAATACCATGGAGACGTTGCTGGTGCATAACGAACAGGCGGCGGCTGTATTGCCGGATCTGGCTGAACGTTATCAAGCCTCAGGTGTGGAATTGCGCGGTTGTCCTGATACGTTAAAGTTACTGCCACTGATTAAAGCGGCCGATGAGAGTGACTGGTCAACTGAGTATCTGGCCCCTGTGCTGGCGATTAAAGTTGTTAGCAGTCTTGAAGAAGCCATCCAACATATCAATCAGTACGGTTCACACCATACCGATGCCATCGTCACAGAAAGCTATACCGACGCCAGAGTGTTTCTGCGGGCGGTGGATTCCAGTTCAGTGATAGTGAATGCATCCACCCGTTTTGCTGATGGTTTTGAATATGGTCTGGGTGCTGAAATCGGTATTTCTACGGACAAAATCCACGCCCGTGGTCCGGTTGGATTAGAAGGGCTGACATCTGAAAAGTATGTCGTTCTGGGAGATGGGCATGTCCGGCAGTAATCAATGCAGATAAATGAGCCCTTTGTGTTTATGGGGGGCACCTTTGATCCTGTTCACCATGGTCATCTAAGAACAGCGCTGGAAATTCAGCAGTGGTTGCAGCTTAGTCAGGTCACGATGATCCCGTCAGGCGCGCCAGTTCATCGTCAGCATCCAGGCTGTTCAGCCGAGCATCGGCTGACCATGGTCAGGCTGGCGGTGGCTGACGCCGCGAGTTTGTGTGTCGATGCACGTGAGGTCAATTCATCGGAGCCTTCCTTTTCGGCTCTGACATTGGCTTCGCTGCGAGATGAGCTGGGGCCGGAGCGTCCTATCTGTATGGTTATGGGGATGGATGCCTATTTAACCCTGCCACAATGGAAAGACTGGCATACTTTTTTATCACTCTGTCATATCATTGCGGTCGCGCGTCCCGGTTATCGGTATCAGCCAGTCGCGCAGATGGATGAGTTTACCCGGCAGCATGCGATCAAATCATCGCGTCTGCTAACAGAAAAGCCCTGCGGTGGTGTTCTAATTCACGAACTGACGCCCTTGGGAATCTCAGCAACACAGATACGTGAACTGATCAGTCAAGGGCAATCGCCGCGCTATTTGATGCCTGATCAGGTATGGGAATACATTAAACAACATCAGCTTTACGGCTATAAACGAGGTAAATAGATTAGTGATGCAAACTGAGCAACTGATCAAAAAAGTGCAGGCAATTTTAGACGATATGAAAGCCAGGGACCTGGTTGTCCTGGATGTAACCGGCAAATCCAGCGTGACAGATTTCATGCTGATTGCCAGTGGTACATCCCGTCGTCATGTGGTTTCCATGGCCAGTGAAGTTATGGAGAAGGTCAAAGCAGAAGGTGTGCAGCCCATCGGTTCGGAAGGGCAGGAAAGTGGCGACTGGATTCTGGTGGATCTGGGTGATCTGGTGGTTCATCTGATGATGCCAGATGCGCGCAGCTTCTATGATCTGGAACGCCTGTGGCGGCACTCCCCGGAAGACGCTGAAGCCATTTCCTGATTATGCGGATACGCTTGCTGGCTGTGGGTCAGAAAATGCCGGGCTGGGTCGAAGCTGGCTATCAGGAATACAGCAAACGCCTGCCAGCTGACTTTCAGCTGGAACTGGTGGAGTTGCCTCCTGGCTACAGAGGGAAGGGCGCTGATCCGGCACGTGCAATGCGTGCCGAAGGTGACGCTATGCTGGCGGCTCTAGGTAAAAATGAACATGTTATAGCCTTGGATGTCCAAGGCAAACACTGGTCGACAGAGAACCTTGCCAGCCATGCCGAAAACTGGCGAATGCAGGGGCGTAATGTCAGCCTGTTGGTGGGTGGGCCGGATGGTCTCGACCCGCGTTGTCTGCAAGTGGCCGATCAGAAGTGGTCATTGTCAGCTTTAACGCTGCCGCATCCGCTGGTGCGGGTACTGCTTGCTGAACAACTCTATCGTGCTTGGACCCTGCTTCAGGGTCATCCCTACCATAAATAACAGGTTATTATGCAGCAGGCGGAAACACTCAAGGACTACAGTCGAGAGGCGCAAACTTTCAAACGTCGAGCCTTGTTGGCATTTATCATTGTCACCTTGGTGTTTCTGGCGTTGGTTGGCCGTGCCTACTTTTTGCAAGTGATTGAGTATGATCGCTATTCTGCAATTTCTGATCGTAATCGCATACAGCTACAACCTGTGGCACCGCGACGTGGGCTAATTTATGACCGTCAGGGTATTTTGCTGGCTGACAATCAGCCGACCTTCAGCGTCACGTTGTTGCGTGAAGAAATCAGTGATATGGATGAGACTCTGGCTGCCCTGGCTGACTTGATAGAAATCAGCGAGCGCGATATAGAGCGCTTTCGTGTGCGCCTGCAGCAGCACCGTCGTCCCTATGAATCAGTCCCCTTACGCTTTCGTTTGACCGAAGATGAGATTGCCAGAATATCCGTAAACTACCATGTATTACCGGGGGTGCAGGTAGAGGCCGATTTAATCCGCTATTACCCTTATGGCGAGTCTTTGGCGCATGTGTTGGGTTATGTGGGGCGGATTAACGAGCGGGATCTGCAAACCCTGGATCCAGTCAAATATGCCGGTACCAATTACCTGGGTAAGCTCGGCATTGAACGTTTTTATGAACCTATATTGCACGGCGATGTAGGATCTCGGAAGGTTGAAACCAATGCACGTGGCCGTGTGCTGCGTATTCTGGAGCAGAATGATCCAGCGCCGGGCGCTGACATTAAACTGAGTCTGGACTTAAGGTTACAGCAGTTTACCGAAAAACTATTGGAAGGCAGGCGTGCCTCAGTTGTTGCCCTTGATCCGAAAACCGGTGGTATTCTGGCATTGGTCAGTACGCCCGCTTACGATCCTAATCTGTTTGTGATGGGGATATCCAATACAGACTACGATGCTTTACGCGATGATGTCGATCTGCCGTTGTTCAACCGGGCCGTCCGCGGTGGTTATCCACCGGGCTCAACGATTAAACCCATTATGGCGATGGCGGCGATAGATTCAGAAACCGTGCGGCCGGATTATACCATCTGGGACCCCGGCTACTATCAGATCACTCCGGGAGGGCGGCGTTATCGCGACTGGCGTCGGGGCGGACACGGACGGGTGAATATGAACCTGGCCATCGCTCAGTCAGTAGATACCTGGTTTTATGATGTCGGCCATCGCATGGGTAATGAGCTGATGGCGCGTTATATGCGTATGTTTGGCTTTGGTGAGGTCGCGACACTGGATGCGCCCGAGGCGATACGCGGTGTCTTGCCCACGGCCGACTGGAAGCGCGGAAGCCTGGGAGAGCCTTGGTATCCGGGGGATTCAGTGAATATGAGTATTGGTCAGGGCTTTTTGGTCGCAACACCTTTGCAACTGGCTGTGGCGGCCAATGTGCTGGCTAACCGGGGTAAGTGGCAGCAGCCTCGTTTGCTTATGGGGGTCATTGAAGAGACGGATGAGGGTGAGGTGCTGACCTTGCCAGATATGGTCAAGGAGCGCCCTGTACCTGAGGATGTGGCGATTAAACATCCTGAGTATTGGGATTCAGTTATTCAGGGTATGGTTGATGTTATGCATGGGCCTACCGGCACGGCAAGGCGTGTTGGTCAGGGGATGGAATACAAAATGGCAGGTAAGACCGGTACCGCGCAAGTGGTCGCGATACCCGATGATGGACGCTATAAGCCTGAGGAATTAAGTGAGCGCCATCATGATCATGCGCTGTTTATCGCCTTCGCACCGGTGGAAGACCCTCAGATCGCCATTGCCGTCGTGGTAGAAAATGGTGGGGGCGGTTCCAGTGTGGCTGCACCTATTGCCCGCCGAGTGATGGATGCCTGGTTGCTGGATCGCTATGAGCTGGAGGTAGAGGATGAGTAGCCGAGATTTTCAGAGGACTATGCCGGGAGCAAGTACTCACTTTCAGCGAGCGCCCGGTTGGTGGAGTTATACCCATCTGGATGCCTGGCTGCTGTTGCTGTTACTGGTTTTATGCAGCTTTGGCCTGTTCGTACTCTATAGTGCCTCCAGTCAGGATATGGAGTATGTGCAGCGCCAGGCGATTCGTATGGCGGCTGGTTTTGCCCTGTTGATTTTTCTGGCACAGATTCAACCACGATCCTTTATGTTGATGGCCCCTTGGCTTTATCTGCTTGGCGTGGGGTTGTTGGTTGCGGTAATGTTGTTTGGTGTATCGGCTAAGGGCGCGCAACGCTGGATCGCCTTGCCGGGGTTTCGTTTTCAGCCCTCTGAGCTGATGAAGCTGGTACTGCCGATGGCCATGGCCGCTTTTCTGGTACGCGATCATTTACCGCCGACGCTCAAACGACTGGTGGTTGCAGTGATTATTATGGCCATACCTGCCGCGTTGATCATGAAACAGCCAGATCTGGGTACCAGCTTGCTGATTGCCAGTTCAGGTATCTTTGTTATTCTGCTTTCCGGCATTTACTGGCGTTATGTGTTAGTGGCATTGGGGTTGATGGGTGCCGTCTTGCCGGTGTTCTGGGGTTTCATGAAACCCTATCAGCAGCAACGCGTGCTGACGTTCCTGAATCCAGAAAGTGATCCGTTGGGATCGGGTTGGAATATTATTCAATCGAAAACCGCCATAGGTTCCGGTGGTCTCTCAGGTAAGGGCTGGCTAGAGGGTACCCAATCACAGCTGAATTTTTTACCTGAATCGCATACGGATTTTATTATTGCCGTGATCGGTGAAGAGTTGGGGCTGTATGGTATTGCTCTGCTGATACTGCTTTATTTACTGATTATTGCCCGCGGCATGGTGATAGCCGCACGAGCGAATGATAGTTTTTCCCGGCTATTGGCTGGTGGCGTGACCTTGACCTTTTTTGTCTATGTGACAGTCAATATTGGTATGGTTAGCGGCTTGTTGCCGGTTGTCGGAGTACCCTTGCCGATGATTAGCTATGGGGGAACATCGATTGTGACACTGATGGCTGGTTTTGGCATTCTGATGTCAGTCAGTGCACATTCAGGGGTGCAAAGGCATTGATGCTGGAGAGTAAAATGATCAGGCAAAGTGTAAAACCGGGACTGGCAAGTGCTGATAGGGGTTGCAGATGCGTGCAGGGCTTATAAGTTTATTGCTTGTTGTGATGCTGGCGGGGTGTTCGTCACGACCGAGTCCACAGGCACCCGTTACTCATCCGACAGACCCCTCAGGTCGTTACAGTATGACCCATGACAAGGCACCGGCGACCCCGCCTGATGTTAGTAAAGTGCCAGATGCTGTGCCTCGTTACGAGCCCTTGAGTCGTGGTGGAAACCGCAGCCCTTATGAAGTGTTTGGTAAAACCTATACGGTGATGCCAAGTGCAGAGGGGTATCGGGAAAGTGGTATCGCCTCCTGGTATGGCATGAAGTTTCATGGCCACCTGACCTCCAATGGTGAGGTGTATGATATGTATGAAATGACAGCCGCCCATAAGAGCCTGCCAATTCCTTCATTCGTTCGGGTTACAAATCTGGATAACGGAAAAAGTGTTATTGTCAGAGTGAATGACCGAGGGCCATTTCATCAGGATCGGCTGATCGATCTATCCTATGCGGCGGCTTATCGTCTGGATATCCTGCAGCGAGGCACAGGGCGGGTTAAGGTTGAGGCTATCACGCCGCGTCCTTCAGGGCAGATGCAGGCTCCGACGTTGGCAGCAGGCCCTGTAGCACCCGCTGTATCAACTTCGCTGAAAGCCTCACATGATCGGCGCTATTTGCAGATAGGTGCATTTGCCAGTGAGGAATCAGCTCGTAGGGCACAGCAGCAGGTCATGCCCTTTGCGGCGGGTTTTGCGGTCGGAATTTACACCGCCAACCCCTCTGGTTCGCCGATTTATCGTGTTAAGATAGGGCCGCTGAATGTGGGTGAGCCGCTGGACAATCTGATTGCCAGTCTGGCGGGTGCGGGTTTTCATTCTCCCCATCTGGTTGCAGAACCTTAATACTGACAATGTGTTGAACCATGCTTTTTTTCGGAAGTCTATTTGCTGACCTTCGATGAGTTAACCGAAACGGATGCCAAAACCGATGAATACAAGATTTTTGAGTCGTACGCTGCTTGCCCTGTTGTTCAGTCTGCTGGCTTTTGCCCAGGTGCAGGCATCGATGATTCCAGCCCCCCCGCAGGTTGCAGCGCGTTCTTATGTGGTGATGGATGCGGCTACTGGCCAGATTATTCTGTCTAAAGATGAACATGAGCGCTACCCGCCAGCGAGCCTGGTAAAGATCATGACCAGCTATATTGCGGAGTTGGAACTGATCAATGGCAATCTGTCTGAAGATGAAATGGTCAATGTCAGTGAAAAAGCCTGGCGTACTGGCGGCTCTCGTATGTTTATTCAGGAAGGCACGCAGGTTAAATTAATTGATCTGTTGCGGGGTATTATCATCTCTTCTGGTAACGATGCGTCTGTCGCTATGGCTGAACATATTGCCGGTAGTGAAAGAGCGTTCGCTGATCTGATGAACCAGCATGCCCGCCGCCTGGGTATGACCAATACCAACTATGAAAATGCCACAGGCCTGCCATCGGATAACCAATATTCTTCTGCTTATGATCTGGCGTTGCTGGCCCGTGCACTGATCACTGATTCGCAGCAATATTACCCGATCTATGCGGAAAAACATTTTGAATTCAATGATATTAGACAGCCAAACCGTAATCGTTTGCTATGGCGTGATGATACGGTAGACGGTATCAAAACCGGACACACCGATGAAGCCGGCTACTGTCTGGTGTCTTCAGCCGTTCGTGATGGTATGCGCCTGATCAGCGTGGTGATGGGCTCTGCCAGCGAAGAGACGCGGGCGCAGGAAACCCAGCAGCTACTGGCCTATACTTACCGTTTCTACGAAAGTACTGAGCTTTATGCCGCCGGTCAGTCGATCAGCGATCAGCGAGTCTGGGGCGGCGAAGTCGATAACCTGAGCATGGGTGTACTCGAAAACCTTTCGCTGACTCTGCCGCGTGGGCAGCAGGATCGTCTGGAAGTGCTGCTGGATCTGCCACGCAATATCCAGGCACCTGTTGCTGTGGGCGATGCTATCGGCTCGGTGGTAGTATCACTGGATGGCGAAGTGATTTCAGAGACCCCTTTGGTGGCGCTGCATGCGGTTGAGCCTGGCAGTTTTTTCAAGCGGCTGTGGCACAGTATTTTGCAGTTCTTTATGAATCTGATCAACTAGAGCTGAGGTGGCTGAGGCTATGACTGATTCACCCGAAGCACCTAAAATCGAATTTCCCTGTGCGGACTATCCGATCAAAGTAGTGGGCAATAATGACAATGACTTTTATGGTTTTGTGGTCGAGACGGTGAAAGGTTTTGATCCTGGCCTGGATCTGGAAAAGGTCAGTGTTCAGGATAGTCGCAACGGTCGGTTTCGCTCAGTGCGTTTGAAAATCAAGGCCACCGGAGAGGAGCAGTTGCAAGACTTGTTTGCAGCATTGAAAGCTTCTGGTCGTGTGCATATGGTACTTTGATCCGTGCCTGATCTGATCGTACGAACACTCGGGTTGCAGCCTTATGAGCCGGTGTGGCAGCGGATGCAAGCCTTCACTAACCAGCGTCAAGCAGATACGCCGGATGAAATCTGGCTGTTACAGCACCACCCGGTGTTTACCCAGGGTCAGGCCGGTAAGGCGGAGCACCTGCTCAATCCCGGTGAAATTCCGGTGGTGAAAACTGATCGCGGTGGTCAAGTGACTTATCACGGTCCCGGACAACTAATGGCCTACCTGTTGCTGGACCTGCGCCGCAAAAAACTGGGGGTCAGGGATGTGGTCTCGCTGATGGAAGAGGCCGTCATTGCGTTGCTGGCCGATTATGGGCAAGTCGCGGTTGCACGTGCTGATGCACCCGGTGTCTATGTGGATGGATGTAAAATTGCTTCACTGGGCTTGCGGGTAAGACGCGGTTGCTCTTTTCATGGACTGGCGCTTAATGTCGATATGGATCTGCAGCCCTTTGCCAGGATCAACCCCTGTGGTTACGCCGGTCTGCAGATGACCCAGTTGCGGGACCTCTGTCCGGATACTGATATTGACAGTGCGACCAAAAACCTACTAAATTACTTGGTTAAACGGCTCGGCTATACGCAGGTTGAGTTGGCTAATCATCTGGAGAACTGAATACTACTATGTCTGATACTCCTGCAAAACCTGTCCGCGTCGAGCAAGGCGTCAAGCTCCGTGGTGCTGAAAAAATGGCCCGTATTCCGATTAAGGTCATTCCGACCGAAAAAGATGAGATGCCACGTAAACCGGATTGGCTTCGCGTCAGAATGGGCTCCAATGCTGAAGTGAAGCGGATCAAAGCCAAGTTGCGCAAGCACAAGCTGGCATCGGTATGTGAAGAGGCCAGTTGCCCTAATCTGGGCGAGTGTTTCAGTCACGGTACCGCCACCTTCATGATTATGGGTGATATCTGCACCCGACGTTGTCCCTTCTGTGATGTCGCACACGGTCGCCCTAATGCGCTGGCTGAAAATGAGCCGCTGGAACTGGCGGAAGCCATTGCCGATATGGGCCTGCGTTATGTGGTTATCACCTCAGTAGACCGAGATGATCTGCGTGATGGCGGTGCACAGCATTTTGCCGACTGCATTCGCGAAACTCGGCGTTTGGCTACCAATATACAGATAGAAACCCTGGTGCCGGATTTCCGTGGGCGTATGGATATCGCTCTGGATATCCTGCAGCAAACACCGCCAGATGTGTTTAACCACAACCTGGAAACTGTGCCGCGTTTGTACAAGAAAGTCCGTCCTGGTGCTGATTACGCCTGGTCACTGGAGCTATTGAAACGCTACAAGGCCTTACGTCCTGAAATCAGAACCAAGTCGGGTTTGATGGTGGGTGTTGGTGAAACCAATGAAGAAATTATTGAGGTAATGCGGGATCTGCGTGCCCATGATGTCAATATGATCACCATCGGTCAGTACCTGCAGCCAAGCCGTAATCACCTGCCGGTTGATCGCTTTGTTACCCCGGATGAGTTCGATGAGTTTGGCCGTATCGCCAAATCACTCGGCTTTAGCCATGTTGCCAGTGGCCCTCTGGTGCGCTCGTCTTACCATGCTGATCTGCAGGCCAAGGGTGAGAAGGTCGGCTAAATCCTGCCACGAAAGCGACCGGTATCTGCGTTAATCAACCAGATACCGGTAGTAATCACTCAAGATCGTTCAGTAATGTCTGCACGATATCGTTCATGCATAACAGTCCGACCATCTCGTTATCCTTCAACACCAGAATGCGCTTGACCCGACTTGTGATCATCAGTGACGCGGCGTGTTTTACCGATAGGCTCTGCCCTACTGAAATAACGGGTTTGGCACATATATCGTAGACATTGATCAGATCGATATCACCGCTTTCAGCCACTACCGTTTTAACTATGTTGGTATAGGTAATCAAACCATAGGCATCATTGTCATTGGTTTTTTCCACTACCAGTGATTTCAGCTTATGACGCTTCATCAGGCTCAGTGCGTCACGCAGTGTTGCAAAGGGTGAAACGGTTATAACATCGTTCACCATGACATCTTTTACCAGCATGAAATGCCTTCCTTTTTAGAGGTTTTCTTTCAGGTGTTGCTCAAATTTTGCCAGTTGTGACAGATCGATTCCGCCAAGATGCTCCAGCGGCAGGGTAAACACCACACCGTGGGAGTTATTGTTTTCCTTATCAACAATGATGGTCTGGATGGATTTAAGAATCTCCAGTGACAAGCCCTTTTCCAGTACCATAATAATGATCGATTGACTGCCTTCATAGGTCATGCCGAAGAAGGTTTTTTTCGCATCGCTGCCGATTCCCCGACCCGATAACAGGGTGATGCCACCGGCGCCCAGTTCACGCGAGCCATCGATCACTTTTTGTTCGTAGTCTTCAGAGACGATTGCAGTCAGTACAGAAAATTTCATGATTCAGCCCTGTTGAATTTATTCAGCCAGTCAACGGCAATGGCGTAGCACATGACTGTAACGATTGGAAAAATAGACGCAAATGCGATCAAACCAAAGCCATCGATCAATACACTTCGTCCTTCAATATGGGTTGCCAGCCCGATCCCCAGAGCCGTTACCAGAGGAACGGTTACCTCTGAGGTGGTGACACCACCCAGGTCAAAAGCCAGTGCCACGATGTATTTTGGGCAGAGCATGGTTAACAGGATTACCAGTGTGTAGCCGCCAATAATGAAGTAGTGAATCGATCCACCACTGATCAGCCGGAAAACTCCAATTGTAATCCCAACCGCTACCCCAACGGCAACCATAATTCGAATGACATTGCCCTTAATTTTACCTGCAGCGGCTTCTTCAGCTTGTTGACCCACGGCAATTAAAGCCGGTTCAGCCATGGTAGTTGCAAAGCCGATCATAAATGCAAACAGGTAGATATAAGCATGGCTGTTCAGCGAGATAAGCTGCTCTGCCATGCTACTACCAATCGGAAAAAGTCCGATCTTCAACCCGACAACAAATGCATACAGACCGATAATTACCAACAAAAAACCAAAGGCAATTTTAGGTGGATTGGATAAGGGCCGCTTGAGAATGATGTATTGGAAAAACAGAATGGTGATCAGGATGGGCAGTACATCCCGGAACATGGTCAGGAGATCTAGCAGTCCCTGTACTACAGGGTGAGTTACAGCGAGTTCCACACTCTGCACAGCTTGAGCCGAAGCGCTGTCGGCATCTATGGCATAAACAAAAATACCATAAAGCTGCACGCTGATCATTGGCACCATCACCGCCAGCGCAACCAAACCAAAGCCATCAATCAGAGGGCTACGTCCACGAATTGAAGAGGCCAAGCCGATCCCCAGTGCAGCAATCAAGGGGACGGTGACAATGTTAGTGGTGACACCGCCAGAATCATACGCCAGCCCAACGATCTCTTCGGGTGCAAAGAAGGTGACGCCGACCACGATGATGTAACCAATAATCATATACCAATGTATCGGGTGGCCGAAAATGATGCGAAAAACCCCTAATGCAATGATAAAGCCGACTGAGGTGGCAACCAATAAACGAAGTACCAGCGCATCGATGCGGCCTTCACTGATCTCTTGTGCCTGGCTGGCAACGGCAATGAGTGCAGGTTCGGCGACCACAGCTGAAAAACCGAGGGCGAAGCCGAAGCTGAGCAAAATGGGCACTGACCCCTTTTTGGCGAACTGGTTGGAGAGGCTTTTGCCGACGGGGAAAATGCTCAGTTCCAGGCCTTGAAGGAACAGTGCGACACCGACAGCAACGACGAGTAAACCAAAGGCCATGCTTAGGCTGTTATCGGGTAACTGCTGCAGAATAGCCAACTGAAAGAACAGCACGACGACAACAATAGGTAGCAGGTTTTTCAGGGCATGCAGGAACGCATGGGTAAAGCTTTTCAGGTACAGCAATTCGGCCTCACTCTAGTCAGAATGAAAGTGGGTTTGGCTTACAAACAAACAGTTAATCCAATAAATCAGACGAAAAATACCGACCCGTTCTTTCATGGGCTAGGTTAGCATCTTAATGAATTTTCAGTTAAAGTTCATCCAGTAAGTTTGATATGCCGCAACTGAACCGGCGTGTCAAACACGAACAATAGAGATAGGGTAGAAAGGTTATGAAATTCAAGCTGATCATGGTGTTTGTGGATGAAGATAAAGCGAATGATACGCTGGATGCAGCACGTTCGGCTGGAGCTACCGGTGCCACCATCATCAATAGTGCCAGAGGCCAGGGGCTTGAGCGTATTGTGGGAATATTAGGGCTTGAAATTCTAGACCCTCGTACAGTGATCATGATTCTTGCAGAATCAAGGCGTGCTGATGTAATCCTTGAGGCGGTCTCTGCAGCTGGACACCTGGATGAAACCCTGGGGTCTGGGATTGCATTGATGCTGGATGTTGAAAAAGCCCTGGGTGTATCAGAGCATATTCAGACGCTTGAAAAGAACAACCCACTTTAATTAGTTGTCATCGGAATTACACGGATGTTTCAGTACTGATTCTGCTTGTTGCAGGTCATCAGGAAGGCCCAGTAGTACCAGCACATCGCCAGCCTGTAAAACCGTCTCTCCGCTTGGGTAGCGTACGCGTTCATTGTGTCGAACCAAAGCGGTCACCATCAGGTTACTCTCGTTCAGCTTCAATGAACTTAATGTACAGCCAACAGTGTCATGCTCTTCAGTGAGTTTGATAGCGTGAAGTCGCTCATCAACAGCATTGTCTGAAGTATGCACACTATCCAGACTGCCTTTGAACAACTCTTTTAGCAGTGGATAGCTCTGAGAGCGCTGTTTGTTCAGGTGTTGAATGATTTTGAACATAGGCACTTTCAGTGTCAAAAATGAATGTGAGACTAACACCATAGCGGTTTCAAGTGTCTCGGGTATTACCTCCGTCGCCCCAGCTTGCCGCAGCGCTTCTGCGTTAACCTCATCTCGCGTGCGAGCAAGGATAGGTAGGCTTGGATTTAATAATCTGACATGTTGAATAGTCTTTACAGCTGCAGAGCGGTCATCGTGGCTGATAATCATCAGCGTTGCTGATTTAGTGCCAACAGATTCAAGCAGATTTGAGTTGGAAGTATCGCCAAAGTAGACGGAATGTCCTGCCAATCTTGCTTCTTTTACGAGTGATGGATCCATGTCGATGGCGGTAAAGGGAATTTTCTCCATCTCCAGAAAGCGGCCAATCACCTGTCCTGTGCGTCCGTAGCCGCAGATAATCACATGTGAGTGCTCAATGACGGGCAGCAGGCTCTCATTTTCGACCACAGTGCTGTGGGGTGGAAACAACCGCTGAAACAGCCATGCAGAAATGGGGTGGTTGAAGTAGATAAGAAAGGGGGCAATGATCATGGATAGCAGTACCGAACCCAGGACGATCTGTGCTGAGTGGGAATCGATCGCTTGTGCTTCCAAACCGATGGCGAGCAGCGCAAATCCAAACTCCCCCCCTACCGCGAGTAACATGGCAGACCTGAACGCTGTTGGCAGGTCAATGCCTGAGACTCGGATGATGAGGGTGACAATCAGTAATTTACTGGTCAACAGAAATAATGCGCCTGAAATCACTTCAAGCCAGATGCTGGGGAAAACGCTTGGGTCAATCAACATGCCGATACTGACAAAGAACAGCCCTAGCAGTACATCTCGAAAAGGCCTAATGGCGCCTTCTACCTGGTGCCTGAACTCAGTGTCGCCTAAAACCATTCCGGCAAGAAAAGCACCAAACGCCATGGATAGTCCCAGTGACTGGGTTGTCCAGGCAGATACTAAGGACACGAATAAAACCGTTAGCGTAAAAAGTTCAGCCGAATGTTTTTCGGTCACTAGACGAAAAAGCGGTTTGAGTAGGTAGCGACCCGAGAGCAATACTATGCCAAAGGCCAGGGCCGCTTTTATCAAGGCTAAGCCTAGAGAGCCTGCAACTTCATGCATGGCAGCGATGCCGAGTACGGGGATCACGACCACGAAGGGAACGGCAGTAATGTCTTGGAATACAGAAAGGGTAATGCCTAGTCGTCCATGGCGAGCCTGGCTTTCACCCAGCTCACTCAATTGTTTACTGATAATCGTCGTAGAAGATTGAGCAAAGACGGCACCGACCACAAAGGCCGCAGCCACCGGAAGTCCTATTAACCAGGCGACGATGCCGACAATTAGCGTGGTCAAGAGAACCTGTGCGGTACCAAGGCCCAGAATGGTGTGCCGAAGGGCGTAAATCTGCGGTAGCGAAAAGCTCAGGCCTATAGTGAACAGCAGGAATACAATGCCCAGCTCGGCAATCGCACGGACCCCTTGTTCTGCTACCACGGGCCCGGATGTATTTGCGCCCAGTATAACCCCTACAAATAAATAGGCGAGGCTGGGGGGGATTCTAAGGCGTTGGAAAATCAAAACCACAAACACGGTTACGCCGAGCAGCAGGAGTATTTGGATCAGCGTCTGTTCAAGCATTCAGTTTTCTCTAAGCCTGTGAGATTCTGTTTGGTGATAGTGGTTTTGTCTGTATTCTAGCAGTGGTAAGGTGTTGGTACTATTGTTGCTTGATAAGAAACGTCTACAGGATGTTGTGTTCATTGATAATAAAAACAGCACCCTGAAGATATGTATAATGCCTGAAGTCATATTTCTCGTTTGTTAATGGGTAAAAATCTGCAACATGAGCTCAATTGAAACTATTTTTGTAATTTCCGGCCTGTTACTGGCCCTTAGTGTATTGGCAAGCCGGTTGTCTGCGTTGTTTGGCCTGCCGTTATTGGTGCTGTTTTTGGTCCTGGGAATGCTGGCAGGAGAGCAGGGCATTCTGGGCATTCGTTTTGATGATTACTCTCTGGCATTTTTGATCGGTCACCTGGCCTTGGCCTTGATTCTGCTTGATGGTGGGTTGAGAACACGTATTTCGACCTTCCGAGCCGGTTTCAAGCCCGCTTTGTCACTTGCAACCTTAGGTGTGGTGATTACCAGTGGCATAACCGGCTTGCTGGCGATGTGGTTGTTTAATTTGTCACTGGTAGAAGGCTTGCTGGTCGGAGCGATAGTGGGATCAACAGATGCCGCTGCGGTGTTTTCAATGCTCAGTGGCAAAGGCGTGAATCTGAATGAGCGCGTTAGTGCAACGCTGGAGATCGAATCAGGTACCAACGATCCGATGGCGATATTCCTGACAATCATGCTGATTGAGGTGTTGGTCGGTGGTATAGGGGGGCCTTTAGAGACTCTGCTATTTTTGATACAACAGTTCGGTTTTGGTTTGCTGGTGGGGGTGTCAGCTGGATGGGTTATTGCGCGCTTGATGATCTGGGTAGACTTGGCACCAGGGCTTTATGCTTTGCTCGCGCTTGCATTAGGTTTTTTTGTATTTGGTATCACCAGTATCATTGGAGGCAGTGGGTTTTTGGCGATTTACCTCGCCGGGCTAATGATCGGTAACCGGCCGGGCAAACACCTGAAGTTAATTTTACCGGTTAATGATGGCCTGGCCTGGTTGAGTCAGATAGGTTTGTTTTTGGTACTCGGCCTGCTGGTGACCCCCTCTGATCTGCTTGAATTTGCCGTGCCTGCCATCTTAATTGGCTTGGCGCTGATCTTTATTGCACGTCCCATAGCGGTTTTCTTATCGATCAAACCTTTCTTTAAATTTCGTTGGCATGAGGTTTGGTTTATCAGTTGGGTCGGACTGAGAGGGGCTGTGCCGATCGTGCTGGCTATTTTTCCGGTGATAGGCGGTGTTGAGAATGCGGCGCTGTACTTCAATGTTGCTTTTGCAGTGGTGTTGATGTCTTTGCTGATTCAGGGTGGTACTTTGCCCTGGATGGCACGCTGGCTCAAAGTGGAAGTGCCCAAGGGTGTTGAGCCGAATCACCGTGATGTGCTGGGTATCCTGCCGGAAAATGATTACGAGTTGTTTGTTTATCAGGTTGATAACTCCAAACTCGATGACACGCCAATTCGTATGTTGATATTACCCTCGGGTGTGTTGATCTCAGCTATTTTCAGAGAGCATATGATGGTTCACCCTAAGGGCAGTACGCGGATAAAAGTCGGTGATGTCGTCTGTGTAATCGGTAGGGGTGATGATGTCGAGCCATTGAATAAGTTATTCAGTGGCGAGTCACATTTAAAGAAAAAGCAGCAATTTTTCGGTCCCTTCGTCATAGATGGTGACGCCTTGCTGGATGATATTGCGAAAGCCTATGGCTTGGCTATTACCCAAGGTGAAGGGTCACTGACCTTGGGTGAGTTTATTGCTGCAAGAGTGGGTGGGCACCCGGTTGTAGGTGATGATGTCAGTTGGCATGGTATTCACTGGGTAGTTAGTGAAGTATCCGGTGACCGGGTATTAAAAGTCGGGGTGCGCTTTTTCTGAGCCCCTAACCTATACCGATTTGATCCTGATGCTGGTAACCCTGATTACATGTGCTACATTATTTGGAGGAAATAAAATTTCACAGGCTGATGTTTACTCGGCCTGGTGTAGATAGTGGGAAACCGTTAGGAGTTACAGATTTGACCGCACTTTGGGACCAGCACATTCAACAAGCCATTTCACTGCGGCGTGAACTGCATAAGCAGCCTGAGCTCACCTGGCAAGAGGTAGCAACGGCCAAGCGTGTGCGTCAGGAGTTAACCGCGCTAAATATACCTTGGGAAGCTTGTGCCAAACACGGCACCCTGGGACGCTTGGCCAGGGATAAGCCGGGCCCTCACATTGCCTTGCGCGGTGATATGGATGCGCTACCTATAGATGAAAAAAGTGGCATGCCTTGGAGCTCTCAGAGCCCCGGCTGTATGCATGCCTGCGGGCATGATGGTCATACCGCAACCTTGATGGCGGCCGCTTACTGGCTTAAGGCTCATGAAGAACAGCTGCCCGGGCCGGTGACGCTGTTGTTTCAACCAGCAGAAGAAGGTGGTCATGGCGCGCTGCGAATGATCGAGGAAGGGGCTCTAAAGGGTATTGATGTTATTTATGGTTGGCACAACTGGCCAGCCATTGCCTTTGGTCAGGCAGTTTGCCCGGATGGAGCGGTGATGGCGGGTAACGGCACCTTTCGTCTGACGGTAACTGGACAGGGCGGACACTCCAGTCAACCGGAGGCGTGTCAGGATCCAGTGTTGGCGGCGTCGGCGATTGTTGTGGCGCTGCAACAGATTGTCAGTCGCCGTTTGCCACCCCAAGATGCTACAGTGTTGAGCGTCACATCAGTGGATGCGCGCAGTTCACCTACCGTGATTCCAGATACGGCGGTGATTGAAGGGGGCTTTCGTATTGCACAACCAGCCACGCGCAAGGTACTGTCGTCATTGATTGAAGAAATCTCAACGGCAACTGCCAGAGCTTATGGCACTCAGTGTCAGGTGGAAATTTTTCCGCGCTACGATGCCACCATTAATCATCCAGAGCCAGCGGCAAACTTTCGCCAGCAACTGGAGTCAGAGTTTGGTGAGCAGGTGTTGAGTCTGACAACCCCGCTGCCGATTATGGCTTCGGAAGACTTTAGTTATTATCTTAAAGAAATACCCGGTGCGTTCGCTTTGATCGGTAGTGATGACGGTCAGTTGCAGCATGGGCGACCTTGCCATAATGCGCAATATGACTTTAATGATGCCCTGATTTCCAGGGTAACACGGGTGTTTTCAAGACTTGCAGGTGTTCCGGTTCCGGAGCAGACCTGACCCTGATAGCAACCTCGGATATTCCCTGGGTTGCTGCTAGTCCGGGCGGCTGAATTGTCAGTGGCCTAACCAAATGCTGTCTGGTTAGAAGAATAATTTACGACCAGACAGAATCAATAACGGGTTCAAACCCTTGTCATAATGAAGGAGGATTTCCATGCAGGTATTCGAAAAGTGGGAATCAGAGATCCGCGGTTACTGCCGTATTTATCCAACCGTGTTCAAATCCGCTTCAAACGCCCGGCAGGTCGATGAAGCAGGCAAATCTTATATCGATTTCTTCGCCGGTGCAGGGGTGCTTAATTTCGGGCATAACAACCCCTTGATGAAAAAGGCGTTGATTGAATTTATTGAGGCGGATGGGATCGCGCATAGTCTGGATACCAGCACGACTGTTAAGCGTGATTTTCTCTCAGCCTTTGCTGAAACCGTGCTGGTCCCGCGAGGAATGAACCACAAAATGCAGTTTATGGGGCCTACCGGCACCAACGCGGTTGAAGCGGCGTTAAAACTGGCTCGTCGGGTTACCGGGCGTAAAACTGTTGTGGCTTGCACTCATGGCTTCCATGGCATGACCTTAGGGTCACTGGCGCTGACGGCAAACAGTTATTTCCGTAACGCGGCCGGTGTACCGCTGGAACATGTGATACGTATGCCATTTGGTTGCGAAACCCCTTGCCGTAGCTGTGAAATGGGCTGTGGAGTCGATTCAGTTGACCGACTGCGGGCACAGTTTGCCGACAGCTCCAGTGGTCTGGAACCACCAGCCGCCTTTGTGATTGAGCCGATTCAGGCTGAAGGTGGCGTGCATGTAGCCAGTAAAGAGTGGTTGCTGGCAGTACAGAAACTGGCTCACGATCTGGGGGCTTTGTTCATTCTGGATGATATTCAGGCGGGCTGTGGCCGTACCGGTAGCTACTTCAGCTTTGATGGTATGGGGCTGGACCCTGATATCGTCACCCTGGCGAAAGGCATCGGTGGCTTTGGCACGCCGCTGGCGATGAACCTGGTCAAACCTGAACATGACAAGCACTGGTCTCCCGGTGAGCATACCGGGACTTTCCGTGGTCAGGGCTTTTCCTTTGTCGCCGGTAAGGTGGCGATGTCCTACTTCCACGACGACAAGCTCATGACTGAGGTTAAGCGCAAAGGCGAGCAGATGGCTGCTGCTTTGGATGCCATTGCGGCTACCAGCGCGGGTGCCTGGCAGGTGCGAGGCAAAGGCATGATGCAAGCCATCGATATAGGTGACAGTGCGCTATCCAAAGCGATTGTTACTGAATGCTTTAACCGTGGGTTACTGCTGGGTGGCTGTGGTACAGGCGGCATGGTGATTAAAATGATTCCACCGTTGACCATTCCGGATGAAGATCTGACTCAGGGACTGGAGATCTTTGCGGCAGCAGTCAAGGCGGCCAAGGAGGCTCAATGAAAAAACGCGATGATATGACGTTTCCGTTCGAAGAGTACGAGCGGCGTATCAACGAGTTAAGGCAGCGCATGCGGGAACGATTGCTGGATGCGGTGGTGATCAGTGATCCCGAAAATATCATGTATCTGACGGATTATCAGACCACGGGGTACTCCTTCTTCCAGGCACTGGTGGTGCCGCTGGAAAAAGACTCGTTTATGATTACCCGGGTACTGGAGGAGTCAAATATCCACGCCCGTACCTGGGTTGAGATCACACGACCCTATCCGGATACCGGGGATGCTATCCAGATGCTGGTCGAGGCACTTAAGGAGTTTGGCTTAAGTGGGAAAAATATCGGTTATGAACGTAACAGTTATTTTTTCCCGGCTTACCATCAGGATGCTATTCACACCACCTTTACTAATGGCCGTCTGCTGGACTGCTTCGGTATTGTTGAAGAGGGGCGCATTACCAAATCCAAGTATGAGATAGAGGTGATGCGTAAAGCGGCGCTGGCTACCGAGGCAGGCATGCAGGCTGGCTTTGATGCCTGCGCTGCTGATGTAACCGAAAATGAGGTGGCCGCAGCGATCAGCCATGCGATGTTTTGTGCCGGGGGGGAGTTTCCAGCCGTTATGCCCTACGTGACCTCCGGGCCGCGCAGCATGATTGGTCATGCCACCTGGGAAGGCCGCAAGATCGAAGCGGGTGAGCACGTGTTTCTTGAGGTGGGCGGCTGTTACCGCCGCTATCACACGGCGATGATGCGCACGGTGGTACTGGGTAATATGACCGACTCCTTTTACAAGGCCCAGGAAACCATGAAGCTGGCGCTGCACAAACTTAAGGAAGTGCTGCGCCCCGGTTTGACCGTATCGGATGCAGATAATCTGGTTCGCGCCATTATTACCAGTAATGATGTCGGTGGCCGGTTGATTACGCGTTCGGGCTACTCCATTGGTATCGCCTTTCCGCCAAGCTGGGATGAGGGCTATATCATCAGTCTCAAACAAGGTGATTCCAGTGTGCTGCGTGAGGGCATGACCTTCCATATTATTCCATGGATGTGGGGTGTGGACGGTGATAAAACCGTGGGTATTTCGGATACCCTGCATATCACCGCCGATGGTTGTGAATCCTTCTTTACCCTGCCGGAAGACTTTGTGGTCAAACCGGAATATGCGCCAAAAGGGAAAGAAAGTAAGGCAAAGCCAGCCAAAGAGAGTCAGAAAGAAGAGAAGGAATTGTCTGCACCCTCGGATATGCAGTTGGTTTCAGCTCAGGCCAATATAAAAACAGCTGGAAAACTCAGTAAAGTGAAAAAGGAGAGTGCTTGATGACAGTGCCCGTAATTAACCCGGCAACCGGTGAAAAACTGCAGGACTCACCTGTACTGAATGCAGCAGCACAAGAAGTGACCCTAGTGCGCGCCAGAGAAGCCTATAACAGCTGGAAACTCACCTCTTATGCCGAGCGTGCCGAGGTCCTTAAAGCCGTTGCGGCAAAAATGCGTGAGGACGTGGAAACGCTGGCGCCGTTGATGACACTGGAAATGGGTAAACCGATCAAGGAAGCCCGAAGCGAGGTGCTCAAATCGGCTTGGTGTGCTGAACATTACGCCGAGCAAGCCGAAGCCTATCTGAGTAGCTTGACGCTGGAGTCGGATGCCAGTCACAGCTATGTGCAGTATTTGCCGTTGGGCACCGTGCTTGGAATTTTGCCTTGGAATGCCCCTTTCTGGCTGGCGTTTCGTTTCTGTGCCCCGGCACTGATGGCTGGGAATACCTGCCTGATGAAGCATGACTTGCATGTACCCGCCAGTGCGCAAGCCATCGCCGACCTGTTTGACCAGGTAGGTGCTCCGGCTGGCATTATGCAGAATATGCCGATGGATAATGCCGCGATAGAGCGGGTGATCCGTGATCCACGTGTGCAGGCTGTGTCGCTTACCGGATCTGAAAAAGCCGGCAGTGCTGTGGCGGCGATTGCCGGTTCAGAAATCAAGCCGGTGGTACTGGAGTTAGGTGGTTCTGATGCCTGTATCGTACTGGCCGATGCCGATCTGGAAAAAGCCGCCGATACCATTACCCTGTCGCGGATCATCAATGCGGGTCAGTCCTGCATCGCGGCGAAACGGATCATCGTCGAAGCCGCTGTCTATGATCAGTTGCTGGCGATGCTCAAGGAGCGTCTTGCGCGCTTGAAGTTAGGTGATCCGGCTGAAGAAAGCACCGATGTTGGCCCTATGGCACGCGACGATCTGCGCCAGAACCTGCATCGCCAGGTGACTGAGACAGTGGCCGCGGGTGCCCGTTGTCTGCTCGGGGGTGAGCTGCCTGAAGGGGCAGGGTTCTTCTACCCAGTTACCCTGTTGGCTGATGTTAAGCCAGGCATGACAGCAGCGGTGGAAGAAACCTTTGGTCCTGTGGCGGTGGTGATGAAAGCCGCTGATGCCGACGAAGCTATTGCCATGGCTAATGATAGCCGTTACGGCCTGGCCGCGGGTGTGTGGACAGAGCGCCATCGCGGCGAGCAGTTGGCGCGGCGTCTGGAAGTGGGACAGGTGGCTGTGAATGGCATAGTCAAAACCGATCCACGCTTACCCAGTGGCGGGATTAAATGCTCTGGTCTGGGACGGGAGTTGGGTCCTCAAGGCATCCACGAGTTCGTCAATGCACAGCAGATCTGGCTAGGATAATATTATTCTTTGGGCGCATGGATGCGCTGCCGCGCGGGTGTTAAACTGGCGCAAGTTTAATGAAGAATGATATCGGGAGAGATCGCTGGCCTTGTATAAAGGTTGAGCGGCGCCGAAGGAGCAACCGCCCCGGAAACTCTCAGGCAAATGGACCGGTATCGTTCACTAAACTCCGAAGAGTTGTCGCTTGCAGCGGCACACCGAAGGAGCAAGCGCTGTTATTGGCGTGAATCTCTCAGGTACAGCGACGGAGGGGGTGGCAGGTGCACTATGGCCCTGTCTAACCCTATGTTGCTTCGGAGTTGTTCGCGATGAAATCAATTGCAGTCATTGGCGGCGGTATTACCGGCGTCACCTCAGCTTATGCCCTGGCCAAACGTGGCTATCAGGTTACCCTGTTCGAAAAACAGCGCTACGCCGCGATGGAAACCTCCTTTGCCAATGGTGGGCAGTTGTCCGCTTCTAATGCCGAAGTCTGGACTTATTGGGCGACCATTTTCAAAGGTATGAAGTGGATGCTGAAAAAAGATGCTCCTCTGCTGGTCAACCCCAAACCTTCCTGGCACAAGCTCTCCTGGTTTGCCGAGTTTATCGCCGCGATTCCGCAGTATGAGCAAAACACTACTGAAACAGCACGGCTGGCGATTGCGGCACGTGAATTGTTGCTAGGCTGGGCGGCTGATGAGCAGATAGATTTTGATCTCAAGCAGAAGGGCATACTGCATATTTATCGTGACCAGGCTGGCTTTGAGCATGCACAACAGGTTTCCAAGCTGCTGGCAAAAGGGGGGCTGGTACGTGAAACGCTAGCGAGCAGCGATATTCAACGTATTGAGCCTACTCTCAAAGGGCAGTTTTATGGCGGCTTTTTAACCCCGAGTGACTCTACGGGTGATATTCATAAATATACCCAGGGACTCGCCAGCGCGTGTGAACGCATGGGGGTCAACTGCCTCTATGAGCAGGATGTTGTGGATGTTAGCGCCGACGCCAGGAGCGCCACAGTGGTTGTTAGCCATCAGGGTGAGAGAATATCACACAACTTTGATGCGCTGGTCGTGTCAGCAGGAGTTGCTAGTCGAAAGCTGGCCGCCGCACTGGGCGATCGGGTGAACATCTATCCGGTAAAAGGCTATTCGATTACCGTCAATCTGCTGGATGCCGAAAGCCAGGCAGCGGCACCCCAGGTTAGCCTGCTGGATGACGAAACCAAACTGGTGAGCAGCCGATTGGGTCAAGACCGCTTTCGAGTGGCTGGTACCGCTGAGTTTAATGGCTACAACAAGGATATTCGCGCAGATCGCATCAAGCCTCTGGTCGACTGGGTCAATCAGTGCTTTCCGGATGTCAGTACCCGCAGTGTAGTGCCCTGGGCCGGATTAAGACCAATGATGCCAAATATGATGCCCAAAGTAGGGCGCGGACGCCTGCCGACGGTCTTTTACAATACCGGCCATGGTCACTTGGGTTGGACGTTGAGTGCGGTCACGGCCGATATGCTGGCGACGATTCTCGACAGTAGTGCAGTCTCAGAGAGACTGGCAACCGCCTAGCTAGGTGAATTCAGCAAAGTCGATCTCAGCTTGGCTTCCGTGGCTGAGTCGGCTGGCTGGCTGCTGTGAATGCTCCAATCCTCATGGTTGTGGTGAATCCATACCTCATCTTCGCGAAGCTCAATACTGGTGACTGGTTTCAAGTCGCGTCGATCTTCAGCGGTATAAATATTCAGTAATTCATAGTCCATAACCCAAATGCGGTTATTTGCCTCGACGGTGACTACCGTATGAGGCTCGATTTCGTAGCCACTGGGAGTGATATGCTGAGCATGGGTAATCATCATTCTTGCATCGGGGAAACGCTGGCGTACCAGGTGATATTTGGCCAGTGCTGAATGACTGTATCGCTGCCCGGTTTGCTCGCGGCGCTGATAATCCAGGTTCACCTGCTGATTGATCATGCGCAGTTCGCGTAGATCTATCGCTTCGGCAAACTGACTGATAGGCATCAGTAATAACAGCATAAAGCCAAATATGGCTGTTCGCATTGCAGAGTCCTTACTGAGCAAACCTAGGTATGAGGCCCGAATTGTGCAGATAAAAAAAACAGGCCGCAAGTAAAGCCGCATCAATCAATGATACAGATCAAGTTTGTGCTCTCGCTGTGCCATGTTGAGTCGTTATTTTGCTGGCGGGTGTTCTTGACAGTTACCGGTCACTCATCGATGAAGCTGGGGGCACTTATTGTGGCTGAATGTCTGTCAGTACTCTATAGTGAAGCACTATAAAAAGGTACTTTGTCCAGATGCTAGAACCCCAGGTAAGCCCGGCTAGAGAAAAACCGCTTCATACCCGACTGGTATATATACTGGCACTGTCGCTTGGCTATGCTCTGCTAGGCATACTGACGGTTTCGGTCGCTTTTTCTGAAGGTTATTCTGTACCCTTCTGGCCCGCGGCCGGATTGGGGCTGGCGGCCTTGTTGATCTGGGGACGAGGGTGCTGGCCGGGTATCTGGATTGGTAGCCTGCTGGTCGATCTATGGATGCAGCAGAGTTTTGCTGTTCTGCTGTCTAGCCTATTCGTTGCTACGGCGGCTTCGCTACAGGCTGTGATTGCGGCAACCTTGGTACAATCCTTGGTCCGACGGCCCGAACCCTTGGCTAAAGATGCGGATCTGCTACGCTTTCTGTTGCTGGCAGGCCCGCTGACCTGCGTAATAGCTCCCAGTGTCGGGGTGATCAGCCAGTATCTGATGGCATCGATGACGGCTCAGGAGCTGCGTGCTGAATGGTTGATTTGGTGGGTTGGCGATACGCTGGGGGTATTGCTGTTTGCACCTATTGTGTTGCTGCTGTGGCAAGATCGCCAGCGTTCAGGACCGCAGGTTGGCTCCTATCGCATTATTTTGCCCTTGGCAATGACGGCTATTTTATTGCTGCTAGGCAATTATGCGCTGGCCCGTCTGGAAAAAGGCCGCAGTCAGCTGGAGTTGGATCGTCTATTTGAAGAGATCAGTGATCTGCGCTTTGAAACCTTGCCCAATCTGATTAACCCACTGATCGGTGTGGAGCGTTTTTTTGCTTCCAGTGTTCGTGTTCACCGGTCTGAGTTCGCCAGCTACACACGCTTTATTACCGATGAACCTGCTGTGCTGGCAATCGATTGGTCGCCACTGGTATTGCGCTCTGAGCTGAAAGCCTTTGAGCGAAATCTGTTGCATTCCCATGGACAGGTATTTGAGCTGGGCTCAGATCAGCAAGTGTCACCTCTTGCACAACGCGACGTGCTGTTTCCTGTCCTGTTTAGTGAGCCTGCAGCAGATAATGCCATCGCCTTGGGTCTCGATCAT
The DNA here is from genome assembly GCF_048264025.1 of Nitrincola sp. NCBI lineage: Bacteria > Pseudomonadati > Pseudomonadota > Gammaproteobacteria > Oceanospirillales > Oceanospirillaceae > Nitrincola > Nitrincola sp. The sequence continues at coordinate 48,089 of NZ_JBLXDN010000009.1, read as the reverse complement.
GGCTTTGAGCAGCCGCGGGTTGAGGCGATGCAGCAGGCACGCTCCACCGGTCGACCGGTCATGGCGCCTATGGTGCCCTTGCTGCGCAGCGGTAAGCTCGGGGTGTTGGTGTTCCAGGCCGTTTACCAGGATTCACAGCACCCGTTGCACCAAGGTGTGCCCGGTGATGAGTTGCCCTTGCAGGGTTATGTGGTTGGACTCTATGACATCAAAGCCTGGCTGGCCCCCCTGGTTCAATTGGCTGAGGCACAGGATATCAATCTCAGGGTGAGTGATGTCACCCTGGCAGATGCACGCACTGTCTTGTGGGATACTTTGCCCGCCGAGCAGGCCGCCGGTTGGATCAGAGATATAAATATCGCGTCACGAACCTGGCGTTTGGAAATGGAGCCAGCAACACCGACCTGGAAGCCGGGTTCAACCTTTGAAGAGCAGCTTTATCTGGTTTTCTCGGTTATTGCCGCTTTTATGGCCGTGTTTGCAACGCTTGGCAGTGCCGGACGTTATGCGGCTACTCGCGCGGAAGTGGCAAAACGTACTCAAGAGCTGCGTGAAGAATTACAGCATCGCCGCTCCACTGAGCTGGCCTTGCAGGAGAGCGAAGGGCGTTACCGTAGCCTGATCGAAACAGCGCCCTTTACCATCCTGCTGCAGCATGAAGGTCGTGTGGTCTACCTGAACTCTCGGGGCCTCGATACCTTTGCCGCTGAGTCATTGGAACAGGTGGTTGGCCATTCGGTGCTGGCGCTGGTGGAGCAGGATCACCGTGCCGCCATTGCCGAGCGAATTCGGCGAATATCTGCCGGAGAAACCCTGGAAGAAAGCGTCACCACGATCTGTTTACGACTTGATGGTACGCCTTTTGTGGTTGATTGGTCATCAGTGCCTTATGCAATGGAGGGTGGATTTGGCTCGCTGGTGGTGATCCAGGATATTACTGCCCGCAAGGAAGCCGAAGAACAATTGGATCGTTTTTTCTCTGTGTCGCTGGATCTGCTGTGTATCGCCGATATCCAGGGCAAATTTCGGCGCGTCAATCCGGCCTTTACCCAGATACTTGGCTGGACTGAAAAAGAACTGCTGAGCCAGCCGTTTAGCAATCTGATCCATCCGGATGATCGCGAAACAACTGAGCAACAGATGGCGAAGATCAACACGGGTGAGCGCGCTAGCGAGTTTAAAAACCGTTATCTGTGCACAAATGGCAGTTGGCGCTGGCTGGAATGGAAGGCGCTGCCGCAGCCCAATGGTCTGATCTATGCGTCGGCGCATGATGTTACCCTGCAGCATGAAGCTACTGAGCAACTGCAACTGTTGAATGACAAACTGCGTATCCGAATTGAAGAGCGTGGTGAAGCCCTGCTGGCGTTGAATGCCAAGGAGCAGGAAATCGAAGCCGTACTCAATAATCTGATGGAATGCGTTATCACCATTGATGAGACAGGTATTATCCAGCGGGTGAATCCGGCGGCAACCAAAATTTTTGGCTACGCCATCGACGAGATGCTCGGGAAGAATGTGTCCATGCTGATGCCGGCTCCTCACCGGGATGAACATGATGCCTACTTGAATAACTACCATCAGACAGGGATCGCGCGCGTGGTCGGTTCCAGCCGGGAGGTTGAAGGGTGTTGCAAGGATGGCACCTTGATTCCGCTGGAGCTGGCTGTCAATCGCTATGAAATTCATGGCCAGATTTATTTCACCGGAACCCTGAGGGATATCAGTGAGCGGCGTTCGCTGATCTATCAATTGATCAATGCACGGGTCGAAGCGGAAGAGGCCAGTCATGCCAAATCGGCATTTTTAGCCACCATGAGCCATGAGATACGGACACCAATGAATGGTGTCCTTGGACTCATCGAGGTACTGGGTCAGGATGAGATGAGTGACTATCAGCGCGGGCTGGTACAAACCATTCAGCGCTCAGCCCTCTCTTTATTAGGGATCATCGATGATATTCTCGACTTTTCTAAAATTGAAGCCGGTCGCTTAGAGATCAATCCTGAAGCGACTGATCTGGGTGAGCTGGTAGAAAACTTGTGTAACTCACTGGTGGTGTTGGCACTGGATAAGCAGGTGGATCTGTCGGTATTTATCAGTCCGGACTTGCCTCGCCATGTGGAGATAGATCCGGTGCGGATGCGTCAGGTGTTGTACAACCTGGTAGGGAATGCAATCAAGTTCTCCGGTGGGCGTGAACAGCGTGGTAAGGTGTCTGTGCGGGTATTGGTGGATGCCGATCAGCAGTTACGCATCATCATTCAGGATAACGGCATAGGTATTCAGGCCGAGCGGCTGAACGAGCTGTTTGATCCCTTTACGCAAGCCGAATCAGATACAACTCGGCGTTTTGGTGGAACCGGGTTGGGGCTGGCGATCAGCAAGCGCTTGGTGGATATGATGCAGGGGAAAATCCGGGTAGAGAGTCAACCCGGACAGGGATCAGCGTTTACCCTGTTGCACCCTATGCAAAAGTCAGTTGTCAATGTGGCCCCCAGTTGGCCAAGCCTGAAAGGGTTGAGCTGCGTCATTATGCCTGCAGACAGTTATACTCCCGAGGATCTGGCTGCCTACATCAGCGCCGCGGGTGGTCAAGCGGTGGTGTATGCAGAAGAGGAGTCGTTGGCAAACCTGCTGTCCTGTCAGGTTCCGCCGGTCGTGTTGATCACCAATGGGCAGCCTGAGTTAAAGCCGCTGTCAGGGCTGCTGGCCAGCTTGCCGCATCTGCGCCGCTTGCAGATACAGCAGGGGCGTAGGCGGCGTGCGCGTATTGATGATCCGGAGCAGGTGTTGCTGGATGGTGATGCACTAAGCCGCCAGGCCTTTCTGCAAGCACTGAGTATAGCGGCTGGATTTGTATCGCCACCGACGGCCTACTCTCGGCAACAAGCGGCGTCGGCTGAGGCGCTGTCGGTCAATCTTAAGCATCAGGCCCAGTCGAGTGATCAACTGATTCTGGTAGCTGAAGATGATGATATCAATCAGATAGTGATCCTGCAGCAGTTACGCTTACTCGGTTATAGCGCTGAAATAGCTGACAATGGACAGCAGGCGCTGGAAATGTGGCGTACAGGACGTTTTTCAATATTGCTGACTGATCTGCATATGCCCGAAATGGATGGTTATGAGCTGACCGGGCAGATACGCCATGAAGAAGCTGAAGGGCAGCATTTCCCCATCCTTGCCCTGACGGCCAATGCACTGCGTGGCGAGTCTGATCGGGCCGAATTGGTGGGAATGGATGCTTATCTGGTCAAACCGGTGCAGATACCCAAATTACAAGCCGCGCTGGAAACCTGGTTGCCCGTTCGAAAAGTACAAGAGGAAAGCAACATGAAGCAGGGCGCTGAACAGCCGATAGATGATGCTACGGCTCTGCTGAATCCGATGGTGCTGAGTGAGTTGGTTGGGGGTGATGAGTTGGTTATGAATGAGTTGCTCTGTGATTATGTGGAGTCGGTACGCAACCATGCGCAAACGATTGTCCAGGCCTGGCAGTCACATGACCTGAACCAGATTGCGGGTGTGGCACATAAGCTCAAGTCATCGTCTCGCTCGGTAGGTGCGCTGCGTCTTGGTGAGCTGTGTGCGACACTGGAACAAACAGTCAAATCAAATCGGAGTGCCGATGTGGAAGCCTGCCTGCAAGTCTTTGAGGAGCAGGTAGACGCAACACTGCAAGCGATAGAAACGTATATTGGTTTTGCGGGGAGTGACTAATGAAAATGTTGGTCGTTGATGATGAGCCTTTCATGTGTCATTTGCTGGTCAAACAACTGGCCAAGCTGGGCTATGATGATGTGTTGGCGCAGCACTCTGCCGTTGATGCTTTACAGGTGCTGAGTGAGCAACGGCATGGAATAGATCTGGTATTTTGTGATTTGCAGATGCCGGGCATGGACGGTATAGAGTTTGTCCGTCAGTTGGTGCATCTGAGCTATCGGGGAGGATTGGTTCTGGTCAGTGGTGAGGATTGGCGTATTATCGCCACGGCCGAAAATCTGGCGTTGCATCATCGACTCAAAGTGTTGGGTGGTATGCAAAAGCCTGTGTCTCAAGCCGCATTGAAAACCATTATGGCTCGGGCTCTGGCCCATCAATTAACCTTGCAGCAATCTGGCCCCTTGTTGTCCGAAACACCTCCGCGGCGTAGCTATGATGCGACAGCATTGCGTCAAGCCCTGAATTCCGGAGAGCTGGTTAATTACTATCAGCCCAAGGTAAGCCTTCGCGATGGCCAGTTACTGGGGGTAGAGACCCTGGTGCGCTGGCAGCATCCAGATGATGGTCTGGTGCTACCAGACCAATTTATTCAGGTTGCCGAAGAAACCGGTCTGATAGATCAGTTGACACAGCAGGTACTCAGGGCCGTATTGCTACAAGTCCGACGCTGGAACGATGAAGGGCTGGCGTTGCAGGTGGCTGTCAATATATCCATGAACAATCTGGCTAGCCTGGACTTCCCGGACCGGGTTGAAAGTTTGTTGCACGAGATAGGTGTGCCGGCATCGGTGCTGATGCTTGAAGTGACTGAAAGCCGAGTGATGAGTGATCCCTTGGCATCCCTGGATATACTGACTCGTCTGAGGATTAAAAAAATCAGTTTGTCGATTGATGACTTTGGCACCGGGCACTCATCCTTACGTCAGTTGCATGATATCCCCTTCAATGAGCTGAAAATAGATGGCAGTTTTGTCCGTGGCGTCAGTCATGACAGTTACGTTCGAACTATAGTTGAAGCCAGCCTGAATCTGGCCCATCAACTGGGTTTGAAAACTGTTGCTGAGGGAGTGGAATATCCCGAAGACTGGCGTTTTTTGCGTGAGGCCGGATGTGATGTCGCGCAGGGCTGGTTGATTGCCCGTGCAATGCCTGCCGAGCGTTTGTCTGACTGGGTTGAAGAGTGGCAGAGCCGTCGTGCTGAGCTCAACGCTATTGACCAACATTCAGTGGAGAATTTAGGTTATGTTGACAGGTAGTCTGTTAATGAATAAAAACTCAGTGGTGTTTATTGCCGGTAGTAACAAGAGTATTGTGGAGGTTGTCTATGCACAACTGCGTGATGAGTTTGAAAAGCTGATTATGCAGGTTTCGAATACTATCCCTGATCTGCAGCGTGAATTCAGCCTCTCTTATGCTGATATTCTTATCCTGGCATTTGAAGATCTCAATGTGGCGGCGCAACTGTCCGAAGCGGTGTTTAGTGCCACCCGCAAATCTCCGTTAAAGCCCTACCGAGTGTTGGCTCTGTGCAACAAGTCCAACGTCAAGCGAGCCTATACCCTCTATGGTGAGCGTCTGATCAACGATTATATTGTCTACTGGCCGTTGACCTATGACCCATACCGGCTGGTGTTGTCTGTGCGTCAGGCTGTTGATGATTTGAAATACAATGATGATGCCAAACAGTTATTGCGGGAAGTGGCTGCATTAAAAAAACAGCTGGATGAGCAAAATAACTGGATTGAGCGTGCTCGGAGCACCCCTGGTTTTGAAGAGCCGGCAATGACGCCATCACTTTCAGCTGACGAAGAAGACGCGCAGTGGTCGAAACTGATTGATGACAAGCCGGTGGTGTCGCAAACCCCCAAGGGGCCGCAAAAGCAGGTACTGATAGTGGATGATGATCAGTTTCAGCGTAGCGTGCTACGCAAGCTGCTGATGGCGGAGCATTTCGAAATTCGTTTTGCCGAAAATGGTCTTGATGGTCTGGAAATGATGCGTCGGCGTCAGTTCGATTTGATTCTGCTTGATCTGATGATGCCGGGTATGTCGGGTCTGGATGTGATGAAATATTTGCGTCGCCATCCGGGAACCGTGTCGGCACCGGTGGTTATCATCAGCGGTGAGCATGAAAAAGAAGTTGTAGTGGAGTGTCTTAAGCTGGGTGCATCTGGCTATGTAGTGAAGCCGTACACACGTAAAACGCTGCTGGAAAAAATCGACAAGGCATTGATCGTGGATTCATGATCAGAAGCTTTATTGCGTAACGCTTTGTTTTTGCTGGTAGCGGTGGGCGGACTCGAACCGCCACGCCCGTTAAGGCAACGGATTTTGAATCCGTCGTGTCTACCAATTTCACCACACCGCCAACATGATTCTGTTACACAGACGTTACGCACCCTTGCAACAGAGCGGCTATTATAAGCACTTTATTGCAGGGGTCAATCCGCACTGAAAAAATCTTTTGCTTGGGGTAAAATACTGCACCTTGATTTTTGATGATGGTTGACGATGCAAGTAAGTGACTTCACCTTTGAATTGCCTGATGAGTTGATTGCCCGGTATCCACTGGAAACCCGCAGTGCCAGCCGCTTGTTGTGTGTGAATGGTAAGGATGGCGTGTTGCAGCACCGCCAGTTCAGCGAGTTGACAGAATTGCTCAGACCGGGTGATCTGTTGGTATTTAATGATACCCGGGTAATACCTGCGCGGCTGTTCGGCCAGAAAGCCTCAGGGGGTAAAATTGAAGTGCTGATTGAGCGCCTGCAGGGTGAACAACGGGCACTGGCGCATATACGTTCAAGCCGCGCACCTAAGACGGGTAGTCGGTTGCTGCTTGAAGGCGGTGTTGAAGCCGAGGTGCTGGGTCGGCAGGAAAATCTGTTTATTCTACAGTTTGATCTGAACGGTGATCTGCTGACGGCCTTGGAAGCGCATGGCCATATGCCCTTGCCACCCTACATGCAGCGAGACGATCAACAGTCAGATCGTGAGCGCTACCAGACGGTCTATAACCGTAAGCCCGGTGCTGTCGCGGCGCCAACAGCCGGTTTGCATTTTGATCAGCCGCTGCTGGATAAATTGCAGGCATTAGGCGTGGAAACGGCGTTTGTCACCCTGCATGTTGGCGCGGGTACTTTTCAGCCGGTGAAAGTGGATCGGGTTGAAGATCATCACATGCATTCAGAGTATATTGATGTGCCTGAGTCCGTGTGTGAAGCCGTGCGTGCCGCCCGTGCTCGAGGAGGGCGTGTGGTAGCCGTAGGGACGACCAGTGTGCGCTCACTGGAAAGTGCCAGTCAGAGTGGCGAGATTCAGGCTTTCTGCGGTGATAGTAATATTTTTATCTATCCTGGTTATCAGTTTCGTAGCGTGGATGCGCTGATCACTAATTTTCATTTGCCAGAGTCAACCTTGCTGATGTTGGTATCGGCTTTTGCCGGTTATGAGCATATCAAGGCCGCCTATGCGGAAGCTATCCAGCAGAAATACCGATTTTTCAGTTATGGCGATGCCATGTTCATGACCCGTCAGGATGTGAGTGCCGAGGAGCAAGCGTGAGTAGAGAATGTTTTATGCAGTTTGAGTGCCTGGCGACAGAAGGCAAAGCACGCCGGGGTCGGTTGACCTTCCCGCGGGGTGAGGTTGAAACCCCCGCGTTTATGCCGGTGGGTACTTATGGTACGGTCAAAGGCATGTTGCCGCGTGATGTGAAAGCGTTGGGTGCACAGATCGTCCTGGGTAATACCTTTCACCTGATGTTGCGCCCGGGTACCGAGATCATCAATCTGCACGGCGATCTGCATGATTTTATGCAGTGGCAGGGCCCTATCCTGACTGACTCAGGTGGTTTTCAGGTATTCAGCTTGGGCAAGATGCGCAAAATCACCGAGGAAGGTGTTTCTTTCCGCTCTCCTGTGGATGGCAGTAAAGTATTTTTGAGCCCTGAGGTATCCATGCAGGTGCAGCAGGCACTGGGTTCGGATATCGTGATGATTTTCGATGAATGTACCCCCTATCCAGCCACGGAAATCGAAGCGGCCGAGTCCATGCGCATGTCCTTGCGCTGGGCAAAACGCTCCAAGGAGGCACATGGTGATAGCCCTTCAGCACTGTTTGGCATAGTGCAGGGTGGGATGTATCCACACCTGCGTGATGAATCGTTGGCCGGATTGGTCGAAACCGGTTTTGATGGTTATGCGATTGGTGGCCTTTCCGTAGGTGAGCCAAAAGATGAAATGATTCACGTATTGGATCATCTGGCGCACCAAATGCCGGCCGATAAACCGCGTTATCTGATGGGGGTTGGCAAACCGGAGGATATCGTTGAGGCCGTGCGTCGAGGCGTGGATATGTTTGACTGTGTCATTCCGACCCGCAATGCACGCAATGGCTTTTTGTTTACCTCCAACGGGGTGGTGAAAATTCGTAACTCGGTGAATAAAACCGATACACGTCCGCTGGATGAAAATTGTGATTGCTACACTTGTAAAAACTTCAGTCGGGCCTATCTACATCATTTAGATAAGTGTGGAGAGATGCTGGGAGCACAGTTAAGCACCCTGCATAACCTGCATTACTATCAAACGCTGATGACCGGTTTGCGCAATGCGCTTGAACAGGGTAAATTGTGCGCCTTTGTGGACGATTTCTATCGTGCTCGGGGGATGGAAACGCCACCACTGATGGATACGAATACGTTTTAATATAATTGAGTTTCAAATAACCTGGAGAATGCCTTAATGAGCTTCTTTATCACTCCTGCTTTTGCAGAAGCCGGTGCCGGCGGTATGGATACCGGCATGTTTAATATGTTGTTTCTGGTTGGTTTTGCGCTGATCTTTTATTTCTTCCTCTGGCGTCCGCAAGCAAAACGTGCCAAGGAACATAAGGCCCTGATTGGCGGTCTGAGTAAGGGTGATGAAGTCATCACTGCCGGTGGCATTATTGGTAAAGTGGTTCGCCTTACTGATGACTACCTGGTACTTGAAGTTAGTAATGGTGTTGAGCTCAAGTTTCAGAAAGCCCACGTGGCTGCTGAGCTGCCGAAAGGTACCATTAAGGATATTTGAAGGCTGAATCCAGCGTGAGCGCCACTTGTTGAAGTGGCGCTTTTGTTTACCGAGGATGGAGCAATATGCTCAACCGCTACCCTTTGTGGAAAAATTTGCTGATAGCCATGGTGCTGGTGATTGCCGGTATTTATGCAGCACCCAATCTCTACCCTGAAGACTATGCCGTGCAGATTTCCGGATCACGTGCTGTACATCAGGTTGATGATCGTGTGATGGCACAAGCTGTTAGCTTGCTCGAGCAGGAAGGTATTCAGTTTAAAAGTGCCGAGCTGGAAAATGAAGCTGGCATGCTGCGCTTCAGTAACGGTGATGCACAGTTGCTGGCCAGAGCGGCGCTATCGCGTGCGCTGGGTGACAATTACGTGGTCGCCATGAATCTGGCACCCACCACCCCTGATTGGTTGACGGCATTAGGTGCTAGTCCCATGACTTTGGGGCTTGATCTTCGTGGCGGGGTGCACTTTTTAATGGAAGTGGATACGGTTCAGGCCGTGACACAGCGTCTGGAAGTTTATGCCAGCGATATCAGAACCACATTACGTGAGCAACGGATTCGTTATCGTTCAGTCGAGTTGAATGATGATGGCCTGCTGGCAGCACGCTTTGCTGATGCTGAAGCACTTGAACAGGCGCAAAGTAGACTGCGTCGTGATTTTCCAGAGTTTGCTTTTGAATCGGCACAGCAAGATGATGCCTGGTTTTTATATGTAACATTGAATGAACAGAATGTGCGTGAGATAGAAGACTATGCTATCCAGCAAAACCTGACCACCTTGCGTAACCGGGTTAACGAACTGGGTGTGGCTGAGCCATTAGTTCAGCGTCAAGGGCGTAATCGTATCGTCGTGCAGTTGCCCGGTATTCAGGATGCGGCGGCAGCCAAGCGTGTTATCGGCCAGACGGCTAACCTGGAGTTTCGACTGGAAGCCATGAGTGAAGCCAGTCGTGCAGCGACTGAAATCTTCTCGTTCCGCAATGACCCGAATCGTCGGGCGACCGTGGAGCGGGATATCATCATTACCGGATCCAGTGTTGCTAATGCTAACTCCACCTTTGATGAAAACGGTATGCCCCAGGTCTCCATTACGTTGGATGCACGTGGTGGTCAGATGATGAGCCGGATTACCCGTAATGCCCTGCAACGGCGTATGGCTGTGGTGTTTGTTGAACACAAGACCCGCTTTGTCACCGAACAGGTTGAGGGTGAAGCGGTGGAGCGTCGTGTGCCCTACACAGAAAAACATCTGATCTCCTTGGCTACCATTCAAAGTGTACTGGGTAATCAGTTCCGTATCACTGGGCTAGATAGTCCTCAAGAGTCATCTGAACTGGCGCTGTTGTTACGTGCAGGTGCGTTGGCCGCGCCAATTTACTTTGTCGAAGAACGCACCATTGGGCCGAGCCTGGGCGCTGCTAATATTGAAATGGGGGTGACCTCGGTCAAAATAGGCTTTGCATTGGTGCTGCTGTTTATGGCGGTGTTTTACCGGGTGTTCGGTCTTCTGGCCAATATCGCCTTGACGTTGAACTTGATGATGTTGGTCGCGGTGATGTCTATGCTGGGCGCTACCCTGACGCTACCAGGTATTGCCGGTATTGTGCTGACCGTAGGTATGGCAGTCGATGCCAATGTGTTGATTTTTGAACGTATTAAAGAAGAGCTGCGAACGGGATCACCCGTGCAGTCGGCTATACATGCGGGTTTTGAGCGGGCTTTCAGCACCATTCTGGATGCCAATGTGACCACGCTGATTGCGGCCATTATCCTGTTTGCTATGGGTACCGGTCCAGTTAAAGGGTTTGCCGTCACCCTGTCGGTGGGGATCATAACCTCGATGTTTGCGGCTCTGGTGATTACGCGTGCACTGGTCAATCTGGCTTATGGTGGCCGTAAACTGCAAAAGCTGGGTCTCTGAGGTGCATCGATGATACATATAAACCGTGATTTTAATTTTATGGGGGCTCGCCGCATCGCGGCGATCTTCTCCATCCTTTTACTGCTGGTGTCCATAGGCTCCCTGGCCATCAATGGCTTGAAGCTGGGGTTGGATTTTACCGGCGGCAGCCTGGTCGAAGTCACCTATGAGCAACCTGTTGAGCTGGAGGCTGTACGCGATACTTTGCGTGCAAATAACTATGGCGATGCCGTGGTGCAAACCTTTGGCTCAGCCAACGATATACTTATCCGTCTGGGCGAAGCACATGATCCGCAACTGGGTCAGAAAATTCTTGAAGTGCTGCAGCAGGACTCAGACTCTCACGTAACCTTGCGGCGTAATGAGTTTGTCGGCTCGCAGGTGGGTGAAGAGTTACGTGAACAGGGTGGTCTCGGGTTATTGGTCGCGCTGATTATGGTGATGATCTACCTGGCATTCCGTTTTCAATACAAGTTTTCAGTGGGGGCGGTGTTGGCGCTGGCACATGATGTAATCATTGTGCTGGGCTTCTTCTCATTGATGCAGATCGATTTTGATTTGACTGTGCTGGCAGCACTTTTAGCTGTCATAGGCTATTCTTTGAATGACACCATCGTGGTGTATGATCGTATACGCGAAAACTTTCGGGTATTACGTGTCAGTGAATCGCTGGACGTACTGAATACCTCGTTGAACCAGACGTTGAGCCGTACTATTGTTACCTCCTTGACGACCATGCTGGTGCTAGTGGTGTTAGCTTTCTTTGGTGGTGAAATGATTTATGGTTTTGCCGTAGCGCTGCTGGCAGGTGTAGTTATCGGCACCTATTCATCGATTTATGTAGCGGGGAATATTCTCCTGCTGCTCAATGTCACTCGTGAAGATCTGATTCCGCCGCCGCCCAAAGAAGATGAAGAAGAGGAACTCGTTCCCTGATCAGCAAAAATCTTAAGCCGGCCTTTATCTCGGCAACGCAGGAGCGGCTCATGTGTCCTATGAAGGACACGCTTGTTAATAAATGGATACACTATGAATAAAAAATGGGTTGAAAAAGATCCGAATGCCGTACAGGAAGCGCAGAAGTATGAAAATCCTGTGCCGAGCCGTGATTTCATCCTCGATTTTCTACAAAAATGGGGTGCACCTATATCGCACCTGGATCTTTGTGATGAGCTGCACCTGCAGCATGAAGATGATATCGAAGCGATTCGCCGTCGCCTGATAGCCATGTGTCGTGACGGTCAGTTGATCTCCAACCGTCGTAGTGAATTTGGCTTGATTGAAAAAATGAATCTGATCAGTGGTCGCGTGATCGGCCACCGTGACGGTTTTGGTTTCCTAAAGCCGGACGACGGTAAGGACGACCTGTTTCTAAGTCCGAGAAACATGCGTGAAGTGTTTGATGGCGACAGAGTGTTGGTTCAGGAAGTGGGTCTTGATGCCAGAGGCCGCCGTGAAGCCAAGATCGTTGAAGTGTTGGAACGTGGTGTTCGTAAGGTTGTGGGTCGTTTCGACGGTCAGAATGGCTTTGGCTCGTTGATTCCAGAGAACCAGCGCATTACCAATCAAGTCATGATCATTCCTGATGAACAGTCCGACCTGCATTACGATGATGGTCAACTGGTAGTGGCAGAAATCCTGCAATACCCTAATCGCCGCCAACCTGCACGTGCTCGGGTTATCGAGGTATTGGGCGAACATCTGTCGGCCGGTATGGAGATTAAGGTGGCTATTCACAGTCACGATATTCCCAATGAATGGCCGGTAGAAGTTGAGCAGCAGACCGCTGAACTGACGCCGGAAGTTGAAGAAAAAGATAAGAAAAACCGGACTGACCTGCGCAATCTGCCGCTGGTTACCATCGATGGCGAAGATGCCCGTGACTTTGATGATGCCGTGTATGCCGAGAAGAAACGTTTCGGTGGCTGGCGTTTGTGGGTCGCAATTGCCGATGTTTCTTACTATGTACAGCCAGGCACTGCGTTGGACAACGAAGCGATCAAGCGTGGTAATTCGGTGTATTTCCCCGAATATGTCGTGCCGATGCTGCCAGAACTACTGTCTAATGGCTTGTGCTCGTTGAATCCGAAAGTGGATCGACTGGCCATGGTCTGCGAAATGAATATTACCCGAGCGGGTAAGTTGTCTGACTACAGTTTTTATGAAGCGGTGATCAACTCCAAAGCGCGCCTGACCTATAACAAAGTAGCCAGCATTCTGGGGCAACTGGGTGAAGCTGATGAGCAGCAGGCACTGCGCTCTGAATTTGCGCCAGTCGTACCGCATCTGGAAGTGCTCTATGGGTTGTACAAAAAACTGCGTATGGCGCGTGAAGAGCGTGGCGCTATAGATTTTGATACCGTTGAGACCCGTATTGAATTCGGGCCTGATCGTAAAATTGAACGTATTGTGCCTATTCATCGTAATGATGCGCATAAAATCATCGAAGAATGCATGCTTTGCGCCAATGTGGCCACCGCGCGTTTCCTGGAAAAGCATAAGCAACCGGCACTTTATCGTATCCATGAAGGGCCAAAAGATCAGAAATTACAGAATCTGCGCGGTTTTCTCGGAGAGCTGGGCTTGAATCTGCCCGGTGGTGATAAGCCAGAGCCCAAGGATTACTTGCGACTGGCTGAAACCATTGAAGCGCGTCCGGATCAGCACATTATTCAGACCATGATGCTGCGCTCTATGCAGCAGGCTGTATACAGTCCTGAAAACAAAGGGCATTTTGGTTTGGCTTATGAAGCCTATGCCCATTTTACCTCACCGATTCGGCGTTATCCGGATCTGCTGGTGCATCGAAATATTCGCGCCGCGATACATTCGGGTAAACGAGTGAAGGGGATAGAACGCCCCTCTGGTTTTGTTGCCAATCCGGCGTTTGTAAAAAGCTATACCATGGAAGAGATGCTGGCGTTGGGTGAACAGTGCTCGATGACTGAACGCCGCGCCGATGATGCGACCCGCGATGTGGTGTCCTGGTTGAAGTGTGAATACATGCTTAGCCAGATAGGTAATACCTTCGAGGGCGTTGTCGCTGCCGTGACCGGCTTTGGCTTATTCGTCGAAATCCGCGATCTGTATGTTGAAGGTCTGGTGCATATCACCGGATTGCCGAGCGATTACTACCATTTTGATGCGGGTAAGCAGCGTTTAGTCGGTGATAGAACCAAGCGTGTGTTTAAGCTGGGTGATCCGCTGAAAGTCCGCGTTGTTCGCGTTGATCTGGATGAACGTAAAATCGACTTTGATATGGCTGATTCCGGCGGGCAGGCTTCTGCCAAGGCTCCGAAAAAGCCTAGCAAGCGTGATCAGGTGCGTGCCGGAAAAATAGATGAAGCCAGTGGTAAAACACGCAGTCGCCAGCGTAGTTCTGCGAAACCATCAGCACGAAAAAAACGAGACAGATGAACGAAATTATCCTGATGACGATCTCCGGCAAGGATAGGCCGGGGGTTACGGCGGCCATGACCGGTATTCTGGCTAACTTTAGTGTCAATATTCTCGATATTGGCCAGGCGGTAATTCATAACACCCTGTCTCTGGGCATCCTGATTCAGGTGCCTACGGAAGCGGGAGCGTCTAACTTACTGCGGGATCTATTGTTTCGGGCACATAAATTGGATATGCATGTGCGTTTCGAGCCGGTTAATCCGGAGGATTATGAGCAATGGGTTACAGGGCAGGGTAAATCGCGCCATATCATTACTCTGTTAGGTCGCCGTATCAGTGCTTTGCATATTTCCAGAGTGGCCGATATTGCGGCACGCCACGGTTTGAATATCGATAATATCAATCGCTTGTCGGGGCGGGTTTCGCTACTGGAGTCGCGGGCTGAATCGGTACGTACCAAGGCCTGTGTAGAGTTCTCAGTGCGTGGTATTCCAGCAGATGCTTCGGCACTACGTCAGGCATTCTTGCAGGCTGCGTCAGATTATGATGTCGATATTGCCTTCCAGCAGGATGACATCTATCGTCGTAATCGCCGTCTGGTGGTATTTGATATGGACTCTACCCTGATCGAGGCTGAAGTCATTGATGAATTAGCTAAAGAAGCCGGTGTGGGTGATCAGGTTGCTGAAATTACCGAAGCGGCTATGCGCGGTGAGTTGGATTTCAATGCCAGCTTCCGTAAACGTGTGGCGCTGTTAAAAGGGCTAGATGTGGCTGTTCTGGAGACAGTGGCTGCACGCCTGAAACTGACTGAAGGTGCTGAAACGCTGGTGTCGCAGTTGAAAGTGCTGGGCTTTAAAACAGCGATTCTGTCAGGTGGTTTCAGTTACTTTGCCAAGGGGCTGCAGCAACGTCTCGGGTTTGATTATGTCTATGCCAATGAGCTAGACATTCTTGATGGTAAGGTGACAGGTGAGGTCACTGGAGAGATTGTCAACGGTGAGCGTAAAGCCCAATTGCTTAGAGAGATCGCTGAGCGTGAAGGGTTAAAACTGGAGCAAACTATTGCCGTGGGTGATGGTGCCAATGACCTGCCAATGCTGTCGATTGCGGGTTTGGGTATTGCTTTCAGGGCCAAGCCGTTGGTCAGGGAAAGTGCCAAGCAGGCTATTTCAACGCTGGGGCTGGACGGTATCCTCTACCTGATCGGCTTTAGGGATAGAGACGGTATCATTTCCTGAGCAGCCGTTTCACTCTTCAAAAAAAGCATAATCCATTTCATGACGCGGGGGCTGTAAATAGTGCCCCTGTACCATTTCTATACCCAAACGGAAGAGTGTGCTCATTTGACGGGTGTCCTCCACCATAGGTGCGATCAGTGTTATATTTTTTCTCTTGAGCGGGTTAATGACTCTTTCAAGTTGCTTGGTACTAAGTGTGTTGCAGTTCAGGTCCTTGAGGTAACTGCCGTCCAGTTTGATATAGTCGACTGGAACATCATTAAAGACGTAATCTGACTCAGACGTGCTGCCGTAATGCTTCAAGCAAATTTTACAGTGCAGTTTATGCAGTGCCTTGCAGAAGGCTTTGTAGTGGGCGGGAGATGCCAGGGCATCCACTTCGCTGATTTCAAAAACAAGATGATCTGCCGGCAGGCGCATGCTGCGCAGTTGCTCTGCAAACCAGGGTAACAGTGACTTATTGTGTAGTGTTCGTCCGGTAATGTTAATAAAAAGCCGGTTACGTTTGCCTTGATCCATCGACTGACGCATCAGCATCACACACTCTTCGAGCACCCACATATCCATGCGCGCAAGTACATTGTCATCACTGATGCTGCTCATGAAAATATTGGGAGAGATCTCTTTATCGTCTTCGGTAATCAGGCGCAGTAGCACTTCATAATTTGAAACCTGAATGTGTGAATCCAATGGAACAATGGGCTGAAAAAGCAGGCGGAAGCGGTTGTGGGTGATGGCATCGACCACTCGCTGAACCGCTTTGGCATCTGTGGCGACAACGGGAGTGCTCTGGTCCAGTTGGAAAAAACTGTAACCGTTACCATGACGTTCGCTATGGGTCAGGCTTTTAGCTGCCGTTTCGGCTCGACTGAGTAGTTCTGTGGCGCGGGGTGAGCTTTCACTGATCATGGAAATACCGATGGAGCAGCTAGTTTGTAGCTGGTACTCCCCCAGAGCCAGCCCAAGTCCTGAAACACCCAGACAGATCTCGCGAGCAAGGGCCTTGGCTGTTTCTACATGTGGATCTGATAACAGTAGCGTGTAAATGTTGTCATCAATTCGTGCGAGGGTATGCGCCTCGTTTACCAGCCTTTTGAGCAGTTTGCCGATAGCACCTGCGAGTAGATCAGTACCTTCCTGGCCGGTGTTCTGGTGGAGCGCCTGGTAGCCATCCAGGCTGATGTAGAATAGGAAGCCATCATTGCCACCTTTTCGGGCCAGTGTAATCTTTTGTTCCAGTTGACGGGCAAAGCCCTGCTGATTCAACAGTCCACTAATGGGGTCAATTTCATTGAAAATTTCCGTGTCAGCCAGGTGTTGAGTGATATCTATCTGTATGGCATCGGTCTCAGAATATACAGCTGGGTGGAGTGATAAGGTGGCATTAAAGCGGGTTGAGTCCGCACGTAATATTTGTGCACTTACTGAAGCTGTATGCGCCTCACCCGACAGGATGCTATTAATGCTATTGAACAGCGCGTCGCGATCAGCAGGGGATACCAGTTTATCGAGACTTAGGCCAGTCAGGTCGTTCAGTTGGCCGTAGCCTAACTGTTCGAAAAAGCGCTCGTTAGCGTAGCAGAGTTTATTATCTATGCTGAAACAGATGGCAGTACGTGAGTCATCTATCAGAGACTGAATACGTCGTTCTGCTTTTTCCAGCAGTGATTCACAGTAACGCCAGCTCTGGCGTTGCTGTAAAGCTATGTAGGTTTGGTGGATGTAGGTAAGTGTCAGTTTGGTATTGTCACCGCTGCAGGCGATACTGATGCCCTGTTCCAGCAGTGCCAGGTGCGACTCGGCATCGGGTAACTCATTGCATAGCAGCAGTAGTGGAATGTCTTTATCAAGGTTTTTGACCAGTTCAGCGCTGCGGCTAAAGCTAAGCTCCTGAAGCTGGTGGTTACTGAGCAGTATCAGGTCCCAGCTGCGCTCTGACAATGAGCCGGTCAGCTCTTTTTCATTAGTGATAAGGCGGCAGCGGGGAGCCATGCGTATGCTCTGAAGAGAGGCTTGTATAGTGGCAGCGTTTTCACGCATAAAACCGATAAACAGGATAGATATATTCTTGCGTTGATCACACGCAGGATTATTATTGTTGTTTAACTGGCTAGTGGCTATGTCAGCATTCATAAGACTGCAACTGTCTTTAGGGGCTAAATATCAGTTTAATACATGACAGTATAGCGGCCAGTTACAGGAGCGTGAACTTATTGATTAAAAAATACACACAAAGCATGAGTTAGATCAAAATGGCTGGGGTAGTAGGACTCGAACCTACGCATGCTGGAATCAGAATCCAGTGCCTTACCAACTTGGCGATACCCCAGTAAACTGGTGGCAATGGCGGGATTTGAACCTGCGACCCACGCATTATGAATGCGTTGCTCTAACCAACTGAGCTACATTGCCGGTAAATCTGAAAATGGCAGGGGTAGGAGGATTCGAACCTCCGCATGACGGGATCAAAACCCGTTGCCTTACCGCTTGGCGATACCCCTAAAACTGAATGCTGAAAACTGGTGGCAATAGCGGGATTCGAACCTGCGACCCACGCATTATGAATGCGTTGCTCTAACCAACTGAGCTATATTGCCACGTGCTTTCAAGGCCGCAAATTATTCGCTTTTTGGCCCTTGTTGTCAACAGCTTGCGCGTAAAAAACCCTGATTCTTGGGGCTTTTCAACAGATATTAAACATTAAAGCGAAAGTGGACGACATCGCCGTCTTTGACGATATATTCTTTACCTTCCAGACGCCACTTGCCCGCTTCCTTGGCGCCCTGTTCGCCCTTGCCTTTAACGAAGTCCTCGTAGCCGATTACTTCAGCGCGAATAAAGCCTTTTTCAAAATCGGTATGGATGACGCCAGCGGCTTTAGGCGCTGTGTCGCCAATACGGATGGTCCAGGCGCGGACTTCTTTAACACCGGCGGTGAAGTAGGTTTGCAGGCCTAGCAGGCTGTAGCCAGCGCGGATAACGCGATCAAGGCCCGCTTCTTCCATGCCCATCTCTTGCAGGAACTCCAGCTTCTCTTCATCTTCCAGTTCGGCAATCTCGGATTCCAGCTTGTTGCAGATAGCGACCAGTTCGGCACCTTCTGTGGCGGCGAGTTCACGTACCTTGTCCAGGTGTGGGTTATTTTCAAAGCCATCTTCAGCCACGTTGGCAATATACATAGTCGGCTTGGTGGTCAGCAGATGGAAAGTCTGGATCAATCGCTGTTCATCGTCGTTCAGCGACAGGCCGCGTGCTGGATAGCCTTCGCTCAGGTGGGGCAGTAACTTCTCTAGCAGCGCCTTGGCCGCGATGGCGTCCTTGTCGCCCCCTTTGGCGTTACGCGTAACGCGCTGTAGCTGTTTCTCTACAGAGTCCAGATCCGCCAGTGCCAGTTCCAGATTGATTGTTTCTATATCGACCAAGGGGTCGATCTGGTTAGCGACGTGGATAACATTGTCATCTTCGAAACAGCGAACTACATGGGCAATCGCATCAGTTTCGCGAATGTTAGCCAGAAACTTATTACCCAGGCCTTCTCCTTTAGATGCACCCGCAACCAGGCCGGCAATATCAACGAATTCCATCGTAGTCGGAAGCACCCGTTCAGGCTTGACAATATCAGCCAGGACTTTCAGGCGGGCATCAGGCATGGGGACAACGCCGGCATTGGGTTCTATGGTGCAGAAAGGAAAATTCTGCGCCTCTATGCCTGCTTTTGTGAGTGCATTGAAAAGGGTCGATTTGCCGACATTAGGCAGTCCGACGATGCCACATTTAAAGCCCATGATCTGTTCCTGTTAATTGTCAGCCTGAAAAGCTGTGCAGTTGATTCATTGCGCGTTGCCATTCGCCGGCTACGGCCAGCGGTAGATGCCGTAGGGCTTCGTCAATGGCTGCTTGAGTTTGCATGCGCTCGGTTTCGGGTGCACGTGTTAGTACAAAGCCGGAAACCTGGCTGGCATGGCCTGGGTGGCCAATGCCGATGCGCAAACGATAGAAATCCTTGTTATTACCCAGTCGGGTGATAATGTCTCTGAGCCCATTGTGCCCACCGTGTCCGCCACTTTTTTTCAGGCGTGCCGTGCCAGGTTGCAGATCCAGTTCATCATGCACCACTAGGATGTTTTCCGGGGGAATTTTGTAAAAATTCGCCAGCGACGCAACCGCTTTGCCGCTAAGGTTCATGAAGGTAGCAGGGATTAGCAAGTGTACCGGATGGCCATTAAGCAGCACTTTGGCGTAGTGGCCATGAAAGCGTGCTTCGGGTCTCAGAGGGGTGTTCTGGTGGGCAGCAAGCTGCTCCACCAGAATAGCACCGGCATTGTGACGTGTTCCTGAATATTCTGCACCGGGATTACCCAGGCCTACAATCAGTTGAATGGTGTCAGTCATGCCGGTATTGATCAGCTGTTAGGCTGATTATTTTTTAGCGCCACGTGGTGCGTAGCAGTAACCGATACCCTGGTCGTGATCTTCACCGCGACGCAATGCAACGATATCAACACCTTCTGGCAGAACAATATCGGACAGGTGAGCAATCTGACCCATTTCGATATTGGTCAGGTCAACGTCCAGTGCTTCCGGCAGATCTTTAGGCAGACACAGTACTTCAGCGGTAGAGGCTTCTGGTGCAAACTTGGCAGCTGCTTTGGAAGCCGCTGATTTTTCGAAGTTTACAAAGTTCAGTGGTACCTGGATTTTGATCTTCTGTTTATCATCAATACGCTGGAAATCCACATGCAGAACAACCGGCTTGGCTGGGTGGCGTTGCAGATCCTTGATGATAACCAGTGTGTCATTGCCATCCAGACGAACAGACAGGATTGACGAGTAGAAGCCGTCTTCCAGCAGCATGCGGTAGAGATCTTTACCGACTACAGAAACAGCAACGGGTGTATCGGTACCGTAAACGATGCCCGGTACCATGCCCTGACGACGCAGGCGGCGGCTCGCACCCTTCCCCTGATCTTCACGGCTTACGGCGTTAATTACGAATTTTGACATGTGTATTACCTATAAATTAAAAAAACTGCAATTCCCGCGACCAGAAATTTGCAGCATTCAGTTACCCTGTTATTCAGGGAAAAATCGGCACCCGGTGAGTGCCGGTTGGTTCAGACTCTTGCGAGTCTGGATCAGTGCGTTGTTTCTTAGCGGAACATCGCGCTGATGGATTCTTCATTGCAAACACGTCTGACCGCTTCAGCCAGCATCGGGCCTAGCGTCAATTGACGAATTTTTTTGCATTCCTGTGCGGCTGGCGACAGTGGGATGGTATCGGTTACAACCAGTTCATCCAGCTGTGAGGCATTGATATTGGCAATCGCTGCACCCGAGAGTACTGGGTGAGTGACATAGGCTACCACGCGTTCAGCTCCTTTGTCTTTCAGGGCCTGTGCGGCTTTGCATAACGTACCGGCTGTATCACACATGTCATCAACCAGGATGCAGGTACGATCAGCGACATCGCCAATGATATTCATCACTTGGGATTCATTGGCTTTTTCGCGACGCTTATCAATAATGGCCAGATCACAATTGAGCTGTTTGGCAACGGCGCGGGCGCGGACTACGCCACCTACATCTGGTGAAACTACCATTAAATTACCGTATTGCTGATCCACTATGTCATCCAGCAGCACTGGCGAACCGTAGACGTTATCAACAGGGATATCGAAGAAACCCTGGATCTGATCGGCGTGCAGGTCAACCGTCAGTACGCGATCAACACCGGCACTGGTCATCATGCTGGCTACAACTTTAGCGCTGATGGGTACACGGGTGGAGCGTGGACGACGATCCTGGCGTGCATAGCCAAAATAAGGCACTACAGCGGTGATACGCATGGCTGAAGCGCGGCGCATAGCGTCAGCAAATACGATCAATTCCATTAGGTTGTCGTTGGTCGGTGCGCAAGTTGACTGAATAATGAAAACATCCTTACCACGAACATTTTCTTGTATTTCAACACTTACTTCACCGTCACTGAATCGGCCAACGTCAGCTTTTCCCAGTGGGATATCTAAGCGTTCTACCACCTTTTTTGCCAAGTCTGGATTGGCATTGCCGGTGAAGATCATTAAGCTGGACATGCGCTTTACCTTCTCGATAGCGTCAGTGTGAAATTTGGGTGCTGAAAACGTGTCAGTCATCATAAATTATGGCTGGGGTAGTAGGACTCGAACCTACGCATGCTGGAATCAGAATCCAGTGCCTTACCAACTTGGCGATACCCCAGTAACTCCTCTGGCAGAAAGCAGCCTTGAAAGGAAGGCGCGTATTCTGTGCAAAATCAGATCAAAAATCAACCCCCGTCTTCGATAAGACTGAGGAACCGGTTGGATTTTGCTGTGGATCATTTCTCGTCGAGTTGCCAGCTGGTGATGACCAGATTAACTGTCAGGTCATTATGCACCATTCGTAGGCGGGAAGGTAGGCGGGTTCCTGGCTCGATTTCTTGGTAACGTAAAATGTGAATATCCCAACCGGCCTGCAGGAAATGCAGTTGAGTATCGGCTACCAAGGACTCGTGAGGGTGAGTAGGGTCTGGCAAACCCCGTATCCACCAGACAGCATGACTTACAGGCAGGCTCCAGCCCAGTATGGCCTGCATCAGGGCTTCGGGTGTGCGGGCAACATAGCGATCATCTTCACCGGCCACCTGAATCTCTACCTGGCCTGGGCGTCCTCGCATCAGTGCAACTGACTGGTTGAAGGGGCCTGCTGTCAGGCCGATACGATAGTCGGCTTGTTTCTGTTCCCAGCTAAGCCGGGCATTGTCGGTGCGTTCTTCACGGCTAATACTGATGCGTGCATCCATAGACCAGTTGTTCATCTGGTAGATAAAGGCTTGCTCCTGTGTATCTGGTGCTGGCAGTCGTGGTGTCACGTTGCAGGCGGAGAGTAACAGGAGGGCGATGCAGAGCAGTAGTAGTCTTATCACCTAGAAAGCTCCGATCTGTTCAGCTGCATCAAGTAAGTGGCGATCATCCGGCGCGGCTTGCAGGTGTTTTTCGAGTAGTTCCACAGCTTCTTCTCGACGTTCTAGTTTATCTAATACACGTATCAGATGGCCCGCGACCTCTGTATCTGGGTAAGCGGCGTAGGCGCGTTGCAGAAAAGACAGCGCTTCTTCGGTGCGCTTAAGCTTGAATAACACCCAGCCCATGGAGTCCAGCGTGGCTGGATCATCGGGTTGTTGTGCTAGAGCTTGCGCAATAAGGTGGTGGGCTTCTTCATAGTGTTGCGTGTACTGCGTTAGCGTATAACCCAGTGCATTCTGATACATGGGGTTGGTTGGATCCAGTTCCAGAGCCCTGCGTAAATCATTCAGGGTCTGCTGTGGTTGCTCTGGTTCGTGAAACAGTGCTCGGGTATAAAGCAGACGGGTATCGTTGGGTGCGTGTTGCAGTTCGCTGTTCAGGCGTTGTAGCGCTAGAGTCTTGAGGTTATGGGCTTTGTACCATTCTGCCAGCATGATGACCAGTCCGGTTCTTAGACCGGGTTGGCGGCTAATGGCTTCACTGAGGATGTTTTCAACGCGCTGGCGGTCAGTTGCGCTATTGAGTAGTTCCAGTGAGCGTGCTTGTGCTTGTAGAAATGTACTGCCCTCGTTGACGGCGCTGTAGTGGAGCAGGGCGATGTCTCGTTCACCTCGTTGTTGCGCCAGATGCCCTAGGTAGAAATCAACTTCGCTGTTCTGTGGATCTTTTTGCTGCAGTGCTTCCAGTAGTTCACGACTGGCTTCATAACGTTCATGGTCCAGTAGCAGTAAGGCAAAATAGAGATGTAGCTGGGTATCTTGTGGTCTAAGCTCAAGCAGTTCAGTCATCATCAGCTCGGCCCGGCTGAAATTGCCTGATAGCATCAGCAGTTGTGCCTGCTGTATCTGCAGCTGATTGTTGTGTTGGTGGCGCAACACGGCTCGGCTAACGAGTTGTAATGCTTGATCTATGCGGTTTTGCTTACGCAGTAGCTCGGCTTTTTGCATTACCAACTGAGGTTGATAGGGTTCAATTGCAAGCCCACGGTCAAAGGCTTGCATGGCCGCGTTGGGGTTTTCCACGCGCAAGTGCAGGAGACCTAAGGCCAGATGAAGATCGGTTCGGTCAGGTTGAGTCTGGATGATTGTATTCAGCAGGTTCAGGTATTGACTGGCAACATTCGGATCAATGGATTCAGTTTGTGAGCTGATTAACAAGGCGGCATCCGAGTCAGAGTCACTTAATACAGACTCCAACCAGGGGAGAGCCTCATCAAAGCGTCCCTCATGCAGCAGGATGCCTGCGAGTAACTCCCTCGGCTCACTGTTATGCGGAGCTGCTTCGGCCCAGATGCTGGCGCTGCTCAGAACAGCTTCGCTGTCGCGCATAAACTGAGCAATACGCGTTGCGCGCTCTGCTACAGCGGCATCACCGGTCAGGCGAGCCTGTTTGATATAGCTGGCTAAGGCTTCGTCATAGCGGCCATAATGGCCACCCATTTCAGCACT
Source organism: Nitrincola sp. (assembly GCF_048264025.1). Taxonomy (NCBI): domain Bacteria; kingdom Pseudomonadati; phylum Pseudomonadota; class Gammaproteobacteria; order Oceanospirillales; family Oceanospirillaceae; genus Nitrincola; species Nitrincola sp. Next base: position 24,241 of record NZ_JBLXDN010000009.1, on the reverse strand, counting down.
TAGCAAGTCAAACAGTATTTCACGGTTGAGTTCACCCGGCTGATAGCTGACTTCGGGTAGCGATAAATCAACTACTTCGTGGGTGGATGTTTCCGTGGAATCATGAGGCAAGCCTGTACATCCGGTAAGTAAAGTACCGGCTAACAGCCCCAGCAGCGTTTTGTTCATATCAACTATCCTTTAGCGATCGATACGCAACTGCACTATAGAGGAATTTCGGTCTGTTTGTCGATTACGCATCATTCTGTTTGCATACGTGCCAGAGGCCTGGGTGGTTTTATCGCCACAGTATTTGAAGGGTGGCTTAATCAGCGCAGCGTAAAGGTGTATGATAGGCGGCTTATTTTAAGGTAGTTGGTTGCGTATCCATTTCTATGACACTGCTGGCATTAGGTATTAATCACAAGACGGCACCGGTTGAGGTGCGTGAGCGAGTGGCATTTGCGCCAGAGAATCTTGCTCAGGCCATGCAGGATGCCTGTAGATTGGCGGGTCTAAAAGAAGTCGCTATTTTGTCGACCTGTAACCGAACAGAGGTTTACAGTAGTGCAGAAGGTGATGCCGGCGCGCAAAAATTGCTGCAGTGGCTGGCACACTATCATGATCTGGATGTCGTCAGACTAAGTGAATGCAGCTACTGTTTCGAAGATGATGATGCGGCCCGGCACATGATGCGGGTGGCTTCGGGGCTGGATTCGTTGGTGTTGGGGGAGCCCCAGATTCTGGGCCAGCTCAAATCAGCCTACAGTGTCTCTCAGGAAGAAGGCTTTATCGGTTCTGAATTAGGGCGTTTGTTCCGGCATGCCTTTACTGTAGCTAAACAAGTCAGAACCCATACGGCCATTGGTCAGAACCCTGTATCGGTGGCTTATGCGGCTGTTAGCATGGCGCAGCATATTTTTGCTGACTTGAGTGAATCGCGCGCCCTGTTGATCGGCGCTGGTGAAACCATTGAGCTGGTAGCCAGGCACCTATACCGCGCCGGTGTGCGCAATCTGACAGTCGCTAACCGTACACTGGGCCGTGCACTGGATCTGGCCGCCCTATTTGACGGCAAAGCTATCGCCTTGGGTGATATTCCCTCGGTATTGCCTGATATTGATATCATTATCTCTTCCACTGCCAGTCAGCTGCCTATTCTGGGTAAAGGCGCCGTAGAAAGTGCATTAAAAAAGCGTCGGCACAAACCCATGTTTATGGTAGATATCGCCGTACCCCGCGATATTGAGCCCCAGGTTGGGCAGTTAGATGATGTCTATCTGTATACGGTTGATGATCTGACCGAAGTGATTGAAGAGAATCAGCGCGGACGAGAAATGGCGGCACGTGAAGCCGAGCAGATCATTGAAGCCGGTGCGCATGAGTTTATGCGCCAGTTGCGTGAGCTTGATGTGGTGGATACCGTTACCTCCCTGCGTCTGCATGCGCATAGTTTGTGTGAAGTGGCGCTGGAAAAGGCACAGCGTCAGCTACAGGCTGGCAAACCCCCGGAGCAGGTGCTTGAAATGCTGGCCCGGGGGCTGACCAACAAATTACTGCATCAACCGACTGTCAGCTTGAGAGACGCTTCAGCTGAAGGGCGTAATGATCTGCAGAAATCCGTTAAAGAACTTTTTCAACTTCCTGGCATCGATCTGCCGAAGCAACAGGACTGAGAGCCTCCACTGATGAAAACATCAATACAGAACCGCCTGGAAACGCTGGCCGATCGGTTTGAAGAACTGTCTGCTCTGTTGAGTGATGCGGGTGTGATCAGTGATCAGAATAGCTTTCGTCGCTACTCCATGGAATATGCTGAGCTGGAACCCGTGGTCGAACATTACAACGCCTGGCTTCAGGCGGGTGAAGACCTGCGTGAAGCGCAGTTGATGGCTCAGGACGCTGATGCCGAAATGCGCGCCATGGCGGAAGAAGAGATCGACTCAGCAACCGAGACGCGCAGTCGTCTTGAGCTCGCCTTGCAGCTGTTGCTCTTGCCCAAAGACCCGAATGACAACCGCAATGCGTTCATCGAAATTCGTGCCGGCACAGGGGGCGATGAAGCGGCTATTTTTGCCGGTGATCTGTACCGAATGTACCTGCGCTATGCGGAGTTGCAAGGCTGGCGTGTGGAGATGATCAGTGCCAGTGAAGGCGAGCATGGTGGCTTTAAAGAGGTGGTGAGCCTCATCAGTGGTCAGCAAGTGTATGCCCGGCTGAAGTTCGAATCCGGTGCTCACCGCGTACAGCGCGTGCCAGACACCGAATCTCAGGGGCGAATCCATACTTCAGCCTGTACCGTTGCAGTCATGCCGGAGCTGGATGAAGCGGCTGCGATCGAAATTAATAAGGCTGATCTGCGCATAGATACCTTCCGGGCATCGGGGGCCGGTGGTCAGCATATTAACAAAACCGATTCGGCCATCCGCCTTACCCATCTGCCCACCGGGGTAGTGGTGGAGTGTCAGGATGAGCGTTCCCAGCACAAGAACCGTGCCAAAGCCATGGCCTTGTTAGCTTCACGCCTGCAACAGGCTGAGACCGACCGACAGCAAGCCGCTCAGGCCTCAACACGCAAGAGCCTGGTGGGTAGCGGTGACCGTTCGGAGCGCATCCGTACCTATAATTTTCCTCAGGGCCGTGTTACTGATCACCGTATTAACCTGACACTCTACAAGCTCAACGAAGTCATGAGCGGTGATCTGGCTGCGGTGATTGAACCCTTACGCAATGAGTATCAAGCCGAGCAGTTAGGTAGCCTGAGTGATGAGGGTTGACCGGGCGCTTGCACTCAGTGACCAACTGGACGGCTTGAGTGAAACACCTAAGCTGGATTGTGAGCTGTTACTCTGCCATCTGCTGAATAAACCACGCAGCTATTTATATGCCTGGCCAGACATCGAACTGAGCCAGTCACAACAACAGAACTATACTCAACTGCTTGAGCGTCGTGTAGCGGGAGAGCCGGTTGCTCACTTGATCGGACGACAGGGGTTTTGGACTCTGGAGTTGGAGGTGAGCCCGGATACCCTGATTCCCCGCCCTGAAACTGAGCTATTAGTTGAGTGGGCGTTGCAGCAGTTTTCCGATCAGCCTGTGCGTGTCGCTGATCTGGGTACAGGCACCGGCGCGATTGCGTTGGCATTGGCCAGTGAGCGGCCTGGCTGGCAGATAACGGCCACCGAACTGCACCCGGGTGCGGTGTTATTAGCACAGCGCAATGCCGAGCGCCTGGGTATCCACAATGTTCAGATTTTGGCGGGCAGTTGGTGCGCGCCGCTCTCGGGTCGCTATGAGCTGATCCTCAGTAACCCCCCTTATATAGATTCTGAACATATCTGTCTGACACAGGGAGATGTACGTTATGAACCCCGTTCTGCACTGGTGGCAGAGCAGCAGGGCATGGCGGATATTATCGATATCATTCACCAGGCTCCGAATTACCTGGTTAAGGGGGGGTGGTTGGTGTTTGAGCATGGCTATGATCAGGGGGGCGCTGTGCGGGCGCAGTTGGATACAGCTGGCTTTCAACAGTGTTTCACTCAGCTCGATTTGAATGGCCATGAACGTATAACTGGAGGCTGCTATGCTTCTGAGCGATGAACAGTTATTGCGCTACAGTCGGCAAATTATGTTGCCGGATATCGATATTGATGGGCAACTGCGACTACTGAATAGTCGGGTGTTAATCGTTGGGCTGGGCGGATTGGGTAGTCCCGTCAGTCTTTACCTGGCTGCAGCGGGTGTAGGAGAGCTATGGCTGGTGGATGATGATCAGGTTGATCTCTCCAATCTACAGCGCCAGATTGCGCATACTACTGAGCGGATCGGCGAATCAAAAGTCGACTCCGCTAAACTGGCGCTGCAGGCCGTCAATCCGGATGTTCAGGTGCATGCGCTGTGTCAGCGCCTTGATGCTGTCAGCATGGCTGACCTGGTTGCCAAGGTCGATCTGGTGCTGGATTGCAGTGATAATTTCAGCACTCGCTTTGCTCTGAATGCGGCCTGTTTCAACGCGGGCAAGCCGCTGGTATCCGGTGCGGCCATACGTTTTGATGGGCAAGTGAGTGTATTTGACCCGCGTAACCCAGAGTCACCCTGTTATCAGTGTCTTTACCCTCAGGGAGATGATCAGGCACTGAGTTGCTCAGAGTCCGGCGTATTGGCGCCCTTGGTGGGTATCATCGGCTCTGTGCAGGCCATGGAAGCCATCAAGCTGCTTGCCGGTGCCGGACAACCCTTAACCGGGCGTTTGCTGCTTCTGGATGGGCGGCGCATGGAGTGGCGGGAAATGCGCCTGTCACCTGAGCCGCAATGCCCGGTCTGTGGGGCGGGTTAAACCCAGCCCAGCAGACTGGCCAGATAAATGGCAATACTCAGTGTGATCACTGAGCCGAGCGTAGTGGTCAGAATAATGTTGGCCGAGAGTTCAGCATTAGCCCCCATGGTCTTCGCCATCACAAAGCTCGCCGCCGCTGTCGGGCAGGCAAACAGCACCATCATAATGGTTAACTCCTGAGTCCTGAAACCCACCAACCAGGCACCTGTGGTCAGTATCAGCGGTAGTAGTACCAACTTGGTACTGGTCGCCCAAAAAGCCTGTGCTGAACTGTCACGCAGGCTTTTTAAATTCAGTGTGCCGCCAATGGCCAGTAGCGCCAGGGGTAATGTCAGGTTAGCAAAATAGCGCCCTGTGGTAGACACCACATCAGGTAGCTGGATGCCTAGGTAAGAGATGGGCAGTGCGAATACCACAGCCAGTATCAACGGATTTTTGGCTATTTCAAACAGTGTGGACCCCAGGCTGACGGATTGACTGCGGCGCATTGGCAGCGTCAGGCACAGAATCGCCAGCACGTTATACATCGGAATAACCAGCGCTAATAGCAGCGAGGCTTGTGCTAAGCCGGATTCACCAAACAGATTGAAGCTGACCGCGAGACCAATAATACCGTAATTACTGCGAAATGCGCCTTGAATAAACGCACCCAAATCAGCGGGGTTTTTGATCCAGCGCGCCGCCAGCCACCAGATGAGTACAAAGGTGATCAGGGTGCCGAGGATGACGTAGATCAGCTGGCTGGGGTTGAATACGGCCTGGAAGTCCATGGTTGCAATCGACATGAACACCAGTGCTGGCAGGGTGATGGTAAACACCAGCTTTGAGCTGGCGTTGACAAAATTGGTATCAATCAGTCCTGTGCGCCGCAGAATAAAGCCTAGAAACACAATAAAAAATATCGGTGTCACGATACTGGCGGTAAAACCCAGTGATGTCAGGTAAAGATCCACAATATCATCCCTAAGTCCGAAAAATTAACATTCAGTGTGTATGCAGCCCCGGGTAATCGAGTAACTGGCAAGTGGCCGTAGCCGGGCCAGCCTCTTGCCAATGATCAATGTGAAGTGCCAGGTGCAGCACGGCGCTGGTTGGAAAGTGGGGCAGGGTCTCTGCGGTGAGCAAGTCGCCGAGATCCTGAAGCCCAGGGTTATGGCCCACCAGCATCAGATGGTTGGTGTTGTTGGCTTCTGAACTGATCAGATTCAGTAGCTCGGTTGCTGAGGCTTCATACACAGTGGCGCAAGATAAAACCGCATCAGTCGTGAGCGATAGTCTGTGTATGATGCCTTCTGCCGTAATTTGAGTGCGTCTGGCTGGACTGTAGATCAATCTGTCAGGTAGGAGTTTAAAGCCTGCCAGGCGTTCGCACAATGCTGGCAAGTCGCGAAGGCCTCGCTGGTTCAGAGGGCGTTGGTAATCGCTCAGACTGAGATCTTTCCAACTGGATTTCGCATGGCGTACCAGGGTTAAGTATTTCATCCAATCACCTTGAGGTTAACGATCAGGAAATTTTCAGGCCGACTCTGAGAACAGTGTCACCCTGCATTGCCTTGACGACCAGTGTCACCGGCCCAATACGTACCCGGTCACCTACCACCGGATGGTTCGGCAGGTGGTTGGCAACATAGTCGGCCAGCGATTGTTCTGGGTTACCATCGTTGACCTGAATACCAAAGCTGGCCTGCAGGTCTTTGATCAGAATGTCGCCATTCAGCTCGAACAGACCAAAGAACACATTTTCGCGCAGCGCCGGAATGGATTCGGCTGAGCTGAATAGCTTGGCTAAGGCGAGCTCTGTTTCTTCGGGGCCTATCACCGCCAGCCGGTCACCGCCTGCCAGTTTCAGCTCACTGTGCCAGGGCATGAGCTGGTTATCGCGAAGTAACGCACAGATGACGATGCCTTCGGGTAGGCGAATGCCACTCAGGGTGCGTGGTGGTGTCCAATGCTCACCATCCAGCTCAAACAGCATTAATTGATGCTCTGTGCCTTCGCTCCATTCCAGTTGACTGTGCTGCATCGCTTTAGGTTCTGCCGGCAGCTCCAGTTTTAGCCATCGGGCAGAGGCGGCCAGAGTGGTGCCCTGTACCAGCAGAGACATGATGACGACAATAAAGGCGATGGTTGGAAAGATGGTAGCATCTGGTATGCCAGCCATCAGCGGAAACAGTGCCAGTACAATGGGTACCGCGCCGCGCAGGCCAACCCAGGAGATAAAAACTTGCTCCTTAAAGCGAAAACCAAATGGCCAGAGGGTGAGTGCTACCGCCAGCGGACGGGCGATCAGAATCAATACACCACCGAGTAGAATGCCCTCGGTTATATGGCTCATTTTTTCTTCCGGTGCCAGTAATAGACCTAACATCAAAAACAGGCACAGCTGTGCCAGCCAGGCGAGACCATCATGTACTTGGAGAATATCTTCCATCTTTTTGACCTGACGGTTGCCGACGATGACCCCCATCAGGTAGATAGCAAGGAATCCACTGCCATCTAGCAGGTAAGTGGCCGAAAACACAGTGAGCCCTGCCGCGGTGACCAGTAGCGGGTAAAAAGCGGCGATCAAATGGAAACGCTTGAGCAGCCAGGCCAGCAAAAAGCCACCCAGCAAGCCGCCGATACCACCCAGTGTTAACTGTTTTACCAGCAGCCATAAGGAGTCCAGTACCCCGGGTGGGGTTTCCTGTACGATCAGTTCCAGCAGCACAATGGTCAGAAATATCGCCATGGGGTCATTGCTGCCAGATTCGATTTCCAGTGTGGCGCTGACACGTTGATTCAGGCGTAACCCACGGTTCTGTAACAAGGCGAATACCGCGGCAGCATCTGTTGAGGAGATGATGGTACCGATCAGCAGACCATAGATCAGCGGCAGATCCAGAATCCAGACAGCGGCAAGGCCGGTAATGCCGGCCGTGATGACCACTCCAAGAGTTGCCAGGGTCAAGGCCGGTTTCAAGCCAACCCGGAAGGTTTCGGCACGGGTACGCATGCCGCCGTCCAGAAGAATGATCGCCAGAGCCAAATGTCCGACCAGAAAAGTCGTTTCTGCATCGGCGGGTAGTAGATGACCGAAACCGTTTTGTCCCGCTAACATGCCGACGCCAAGAAACAGCAGCAGTACCGGCAGACCTATTCGGTTAGATAGTGGGCTTAGCAGAATGCTGATCATCAGCATTGCCGCGACAAAGAACAGCGTTAAGATCATCGTGCAGTCGGTCCGTTAGTTGTGTCTGGGTAATTATTACATATTCTGGCCGTGCTTTTGTTTTCAATCGGGCTTTCTTTTTACTGATTAAAGGTGAATAGTTAAGTTAAGTTGCTCGTTACTCTGAACTATATTGTCAGGCAGGCTGGCGGCTTGTGTTATTGAAGCCGATGATCGTATGCGCGATGCTGTCAGTCATCTAAGTCCGATAAGTAGCAATAATAAAGGGTCTTACCATGAATGATCGGGATGTTTATGTGGTTGCCGCCGTCAGAACGGCGATAGGCAGCTTTGGTGGCTCACTCAAGGATCAACCGCCCGCTGATCTGGCAGGTAAAGTTGTTGCGGAAGCGGTGCGTCGCAGTGGTGTGACGCCTGCTCATATTGGCCATTGCGTGTTTGGTAATGTTGTTCCGACCGAGCGTCGTGATTTGTATATGTCCAGAGTAGCCGCCTTGTCAGGTGGTTTGGCGGATACAACGCCTGCGCTGACAGTTAATCGTCTTTGTGGCAGTGGCTTGCAGGCCATTATTTCTGCGGCTCAGCAAATTGAGCTGGGTGTGTGTCATGCCGCCGTAGCCGGGGGGGCTGAGTCCATGAGCTGCACCAACTACTGGATGCCGTCAGGGCGCTGGGGGCAGCGCATGGGCGATGCTCAGGTGCTGGATTCGATGGTGGGTGCTCTGACCTGTCCGATTGAAAACGTGCATATGGGTGTGACCGCCGAAAACATCGCCGAAAAGTGGGATGTCAGCCGTGAAGATCAGGATCTGTTGGCGGTACAGAGTCATCAGCGTGCCCAGGCCGCCATAGAACACGGCCGCTTTAAAGAGCAAATTTTGCCAATCACTATTAAAACCCGCCAGGGCGAGCAGGTGTTCGATACCGATGAGCATTTGCGTTACAACTGTACCCTTGATGATATGCGTAAGCTGCGCCCGGCCTTTAAAAAAGACGGCTCGGTAACACCAGGTAATGCCTCCGGGTTGAATGATGCTGCCGCCGCCCTGGTGCTGGTCAGTGGTGAAGAGTTGCAGGCCTCTGGTCTGAAACCTATGGCACGCTTGGTCGGTTATGCCTTTGCTGGTGTCGAGCCTAAGTATATGGGAATTGGACCAGTACCAGCGGTTAAGCGCTTGTTGGACCAGGCTGTGTTGGAGGTGGGCGACATCGATGTCTGGGAGGTCAATGAAGCCTTTGCTTCTCAGGCGCTGGCTGTTGTTCGTGACCTGGATCTGCCGAACGAACGAGTGAACCCTAATGGTAGCGGTATCTCGCTGGGGCATCCTATAGGTGCTACCGGTGCGGTCATTACCGTTAAAGCGCTGTATGAGCTTGAGCGCATTCAGGGGCGTTATGCCGTGGTGACCATGTGTATTGGTGGTGGCCAAGGCATTGCCGCTCTGTTTGAGCGTAGCTGATAATCCGTTAATAATTAATTACAGACAACCCAGCGATATAACAACAATCATGCTGAATACATTAAAACTTTTGTTGAGACTGAGCCTATTGGGGATCAGTCTTATGGTGCTACCGCTTGCCGCCGCTCTGCCTGATCGGTTGGAGCAACCTTCACCCCATTCGGATGCTGCTTTTGCGGTGATGCTGACTGATATAGCCCAGGCGGGCGATCGTCTGGTTGCGGTCGGTGATCTGGGCGTGGTGATCTATTCTGATGATCAGGGCCAGCATTGGCAGCAAGCCAGTGTGCCGGTGACGACCTTGCTGACCTCGATACATTTTACCAGTGCTGAGCGTGGTTGGGTGACCGGCCATGACGGTGTGTTGCTGCAAACGAATGATGCCGGTGCCAGTTGGACCTTGCATCTCGATGGTTATCGGCTCAATGAGCTTAAAATAGCCAGCCTGCAAGCGCAGTTGGATGCTCTGGTAGAAACTCCCTCGGATGATCCTTTCCTGGAGGAAGATCTGCTATTCGCGCTGGAAGATGCCGAAGTGGCCCTGGAAGAAGGACCAGTGAATCCTTTGCTCAATGTCTGGTTCAAGGATGCAGATACAGGTTTCTTGTTGGGCGCTTACGGAACGGCGCTGACAACCACCGATGCGGGCGCGAGCTGGGAGTTGATTAGTGAGCGCTTACCCAACCCTGATCAGATGCATTTGAATGCGATTACCCTGTTGGATGGTGCGTTGGTTATTGCCGGAGAAGCCGGTCTGTTGATGCGCTCGGATGATCTGGGTGATAGCTGGTATGCCCTGCCTTCACCTTATCAGGGATCGTTTTTTGATCTGGTAGCACACAAGGGCGAGTTGTTTGCGCTCGGGCTGCGCGGCCACCTGTTCGTTAGTGCGGATGGAGGCTTTGACTGGGAGGCTGTGCCGGTGGATACCACGGTCAGTTTTATGGGTGGTTATAGCGATAATCAACAACTGGCGATTGCCGGATTGGGCGGTACTCTGTTAACGGGAGGGCAATATCAGGATCTGACAGAGCTCAATACCCGGGTAAGACGTCACTTTAATGCAGTCGTACCCATCGCGAATGGCTGGGTACTTGCTGGTGAGCAAGGTATTTTCACCTATCCGTTGCAGGGAGCTGATCAATGAAGCGTCTGGCACACAGTTTATTGTTACCTATTCGTCGTTCCGAGCAGTTTGTTGAAACCCTGCTGTTCCATCACCGTTTATGGGTATTGTCGGTATTTGTGCTGGTGACACTGGTACTGGGTTGGCAGGCGGTGCAGATACGTCCAGACGCCAGTTTTGTCAAAATGATTCCCACCAGTCATCCCTATGTAGAGAACTACCTGACCTATCAGGATGACCTGTCAGGGTTAGGTAACAGTGTTCGCGTAGCGGTAGCGACTCAGGGCGAGGATATTTTTAACGCCGAGTATCAGGATGTACTGCGTCGTGTAACCGATGAGCTGTTCTTTATACCAGGGGTGGATCGCTCGGCTTTACAGTCCATCTGGACGCCGAACGTGCGTTGGACAGAAGTAACAGAGCGTGGCTTTGTTGGCGGCCCGGTTATACCGCCGGATTATGATGGTGGTGCCGAGAGTCTGGACCAGTTGCGAATCAATGTGCTGCGTTCTGGTCAGGTTGGCCGGCTGGTAGCAAATGATTTTCGCTCGGCGATTATTGAAGTGCCGCTGTTAGACTTTGATCCGGAGACAGGTGAAAGTCTTGATTACAATGCCTTCTCTCAACGTCTGGAAACCCTGGTCAGGGAGGCTTATCAGACAGATGATGTCAGTATTCATATCACTGGCTTTGCGAAAATTATTGGTGATTTGATTGAGGGCGCCAAACAGGTAGCGCTGTTCTTTGCACTGGCCATTGTGATTACGATGGTGCTGTTGTATCTCTATTCACGCAGCATAAACGGTACGTTGATTCCGCTGGCCTGCTCGTTGATTGCTGTTATTTGGCAGCTTGGCCTGTTGAATGCGCTCGGCTATGGCATAGATCCCTATTCCATGCTGGTGCCCTTTCTGGTGTTTGCTATTGCCGTGAGTCACGGGGTGCAGATCGTTAACAGTATCCGGCTGGAGAGCCTTGGTAATCCGGATAAGTGGCATGCTGCGCGTGGTGCGTTTCGTTTGCTCTACATTCCTGGATTAACGGCGCTGGTGTCGGATGGCATAGGCTTCTTTACCCTGATGGTAATCGATATTCAGGTGATTCAGGAGCTGGCCGTGGCCGCCTCTCTGGGTGTGGCAGTTATCATTCTGACCAATCTGTTATTGTTACCCTTGCTGATGTCCTATCTTGGGGTGGGGGAGCGGGCGATACGTCATGCTCAGATGCAATCAGATCAAGGGGGCGAGCACTGGCGTGTATTGACCTGGTTTGCGACCCGCAAAGGGGCTGCTGCGGCATTAAGTGTAGCGTTGATGCTGGTGGTGGTTGGCCTCTATACTGCGCGTGATTTACAGATAGGGGATCTTGATAAGGGTGCCCCCGAGCTGCGTGCCGATTCACGTTACAATGTTGATAATGACTTTGTGACCACTAACTACTCCACCTCCAGTGATGTATTTGTGGTGATGGCTGTGACGCAACCCGAACAGTGCAGTCACTTCAATACCTTGTCATCCGTGGAGCGTTTTCAGCACCATATGCAGTCGGTACCGGGGGTGCAGTCGAGTATTTCCCTGGCCGATTTGTCCAAGCGTATCACCGCCGGTTTGAATGAAGGTAACCCCAAATGGCGTGCCGTGAGTCGCAATCAGTTTGTCATCAATGCATCCCTGGCTTATGTGCCAGGGGGGCTGATGAATGCCAACTGTTCCTTGCTGCCGGTGATTTTGTTTCTGGATGATCACAAAGCCGATACCTTGAACCGGGTCAGTCAGGAGGCGGAGCTTTTTGCCGCAAGCTATAATTCTGAAACCCTGCGTTTTGAGTTGGCTGCCGGCAACAGCGGTTTTGAAGCTGCGACCAATCAGGTGATTGCGCGTGCGCAATACGAGATGCTGGCCTGGGTTTATGGTGTCGTCAGTCTATTATGTCTGCTGACCTTCCGTTCATTCAAAACTGTATTGTGTATTATTCTGCCGTTGGCGCTGACGTCCTTGTTATGTCAGGCATTAATGGCGGTGATGGGTATTGGGGTGAAAGTGGCCACCTTGCCGGTGATCGCGCTGGGAGTTGGCATAGGTGTGGATTATGGCATTTATATCTACTCGCGCCTGAGTAACTATTTGGAGCAGGGCATGAAGCTTACCGATGCCTACTTCGAAACCCTTAGAACCACAGGGAAGCCCGTCGCCTTTACCGGGTTAACCCTGGCTATCGGGGTGGTGCTCTGGGTCTTTTCACCGATTAAGTTTCAGGCCGATATGGGCATCCTGTTGACCTTTATGTTCCTGTGGAACATGTTGGGTGCGTTGATCCTGCTGCCAGCGCTGACAGCTTTCCTGAAACCCCATCCAGAGCTGACCTCTTCACCGGACTTATTTGATGATGATTTAAATCGCTAGAGCGCTTTTGTCAGTAATATTGGTAGCTTTTGTTATTGGTAGATTGCGGCATTTCGTCCATTCTGTACATAACTTAAGTACAATAACGATAAGATGAGGTTTGCGTTATGGCCGAATATAAAGCTCCCCTACGCGATATGCAGTTTATGCTGAATGACGTGCTGGAGTTGGAACAACATTACCAGAGTTTACCCGGCTGTGAAGAGGCTACCCCAGATATGGTCTCTGCCATCCTCGAAGAGGGTGCGAAATTTGCTGAGCGTGTGTTGTCACCGCTTAACCAGGTAGGTGATCAGCAAGGCTGTCAGTTTAACGAGGGTGAGGTGAAAACACCGGATGGCTTTGCTGAAGCTTATCAGGCCTTTGTTGAGGGTGGCTGGCCTTCTCTGGCTCATAACCCTGAATGGGGTGGGCAGGGGTTGCCTGAGTCGTTAGGCATTTTCATTAATGAAATGGTCGGCAGTGCCAATTGGTCCTGGAGCATGTATCCGGGATTAAGCCACGGTGCTATGAATACCCTTGAAGCCCATGGCACCCAGGAGCAGAAGCAAACCTATCTGACCAAGCTGGTATCCGGTGAGTGGACCGGTACCATGTGTTTGACTGAAGCACACTGTGGCACGGATCTGGGCATGCTGCGTACTAAAGCAGAACCGGCCGACGATGGTAGCTACCGTATCAGTGGCACCAAAATTTTTATCTCTGCGGGCGAGCATGATCTTGCCGGTAATATTGTCCATATCGTGCTGGCGCGTCTGCCAGATGCACCCGCCGGTACCAAGGGTATCTCCTTGTTCATCGTGCCCAAATTCCTGCCAGATGCCGAAGGCAATGTCGGTGAGCGCAATGCGGTCAGCTGTGGTTCTATCGAACACAAGATGGGTATTCACGGCAATGCTACCTGTGTAATGAATTTTGATAGTGCAACGGGTTATCTTATCGGTCCACCTAATAAGGGCCTTAATTGCATGTTCACTTTTATGAACACGGCACGTATTGGTACGGCCTTGCAGGGCTTGTCGCATACGGAGTGGGGCTTTCAGAATTCGCTTGCTTATGCTCGCGACCGTTTACAAATGCGTGCTTTGAGTGGACCCAAACATCCAGATAAAGCGGCTGACCCTATTATCGTACACCCAGCTGTACGCAGCATGCTGCTGACCCAAAAAGCCTTTGCTGAAGGCGGTCGTGCACTGATCTATTTCGCCGCTCAGCAGGTAGACCGTGCCAAGCTGGCGCAAACGGCTGAAGAAAAACAGGAAGCTGAAGATCTGCTGTCGTTGTTGACGCCTATCGCCAAGGCGTTTCTGACTGAAACTGGTCTGGAATCTGCCAGTCATGGGGTACAGGTGTTTGGTGGGCATGGCTATATTGCCGAGTGGGGTATGGAGCAGAACCTGCGTGATGCCCGTATTGCGACCATCTATGAAGGCACTACGCAGGTCCAGGCACTGGATCTATTAGGCCGAAAAGTACTCATGTCTCAAGGTGAGCTGCTCAAACGCTTCACCAAAATCATCCACAAATTCTGTCAGTCTCAAACGGATAATGAACAGATGCAGCCGTTTGTCAGTGCCTTGTCGCGCTTAAATAAAGAGTGGGGCGATTTGACACTGCAGATAGGTATGAAAGCGATGAAAAACCGCGAAGAGGTCGGGGCGGCATCAGTCGAGTATCTGATGTATTCCGGTTATATCACCCTGGCCTGGCTCTGGGCACGTCAAGCGGAAGTGGCGATGCGCAAACTGACGGAAAACCCGAGTGATGCCGATTTCTATCACGCCAAACTGAAGACAGCGCGTTTCTACTTTGAGCGCCTACTGCCACGCACACGAACACTGGCCGAAGTGATGCTATCCGGTGCCGATAATCTGATGGAACTTGACTCAGAGCATTTTGCCTTCTAAGGCAGTGGGTGGATAATGAAAGCGTTATTACGAACCAAGGCCGGACAGCGTGTGCTGTCCGCGGCGCTGAGCTTGAATGCCAAGCGTTATAAAACCAAATCCCGAACAGCAGAGGCCCCGACTATGGCAGATTTACATGCAGTTTTCTCAGCAATGCAACAGCGTTTCAATAGCAGCGCCGCAGGTGATCTAAGTGCTGTGTTTCAATATCAGATTACTGATGGTGAAGCCTGGAATGTTAGCGTAGATAACGGCAGCTGTAAGGTGGAGCAGGGTGAACACAGTGATCCCAGTGTTACCCTGACGATGGATGGCCAGACATTAGAAGAGGTCATGAGCGGTGAGACAGATGGTATGCAGGCTTTTATGACCGGTCGTATCCAGGCTGATGGTGATATTATGCTGGCTACACGTTTGACCTCAATTTTCCCACCTAGTTGATTTGTACCGGATCGGCTTGCACAGCTGGCAAGCTGATCCAACTGCTATAATACAGCTAACTTTTTTGCATTTATAAAAATAAAATCAGGATCCTATTATGGATAACCAACGTGGAAGTCATATTCCTGAATCCCTCAATCACTATGGTTACAGTAATATAGTTGATGTCTTTGAGCGTACCTGCAAAGACTATGCGCCGAAACCAGCTTATACCAGCTTTGGGCGTACATTGAACTATTCTGAATTGCACCAACTGGCGGATGCGTTTGCAGTTTATCTGCAGCGCGAAACCGACCTGAAGCCAGGTGATAGAATCGCGATTCAGCTACCCAACCTGATTCAGTATCCGGTAGTACTGTTTGGTGCACTAAAAGCTGGCTTGGTGGTTGTGAATACTAACCCCCTGTATACCCCGCGGGAAATGCAACATCAGTTTATCGACTCGGGAGCCCGGGCGCTGGTGATTCATAAAAGCATGGCGCACAATGCCGAAAAAATTCTGGCCAATACTGCTATAGAGCAAGTGTTTCTGACTCAGGTGGGAGATCTGCATGGGTTTGTAAAACGGCATCTGCTCAATGCCGCGGTTAAATATCTAAAAAAGATGGAGCCAGAGTTTTATCTCCCGGGTGCACTGCATCTGCGTCAAGTGTTGCTGAAGTATATCGGGCAACAGCCAGAGCCTGTCAGTATTAAACCATCCGATACCGCTGTGTTGCAGTATACCGGTGGCACTACCGGACTTTCCAAAGGCGCTGTGCTCAGCCACGCAAATCTGATATCGAATATGCTCCAGGGAGTGGATGTCCTCGATGAGGCACCTGTCGGTTGTGTTGAAACCACCATAGCACCTTTGCCGCTGTATCATATTTATGCCTTTACTATTTCGTTGGTGGTGATGGGCTATGGTGGACATAGCGTATTGATCGCTAATCCGCGTGATATTGATGGCTTTGTCAAAGAGCTGAAGAAATGGCAAATGACCGCATTTATGGGTCTGAATACGCTGTTTATTGGTATGTGCAATCATCCTGGCTTCAGAAATATCGATTTTAGCCAGTTTACTCTGACGATTTCAGGCGGCTGTGCTTTAACTCATAAGGCGGCGGATCTGTGGAAACAGGTTACCGGCTGCGAGATTATGGAAGGCTATGGTCTTACGGAAACCTCTCCGGTGGTTTCAATCAACCGACCAGGTGCGATTCAATTAGGTACCATTGGTGTACCTGTCGCGGCCACTGAAGTCGCTATTCTTGACCCGGAGGGTGAGCCGGTTCAAGACGGAACACCAGGTGAACTCTGTGTTAAAGGTCCACAGGTGATGGTGGGCTATTGGCAGCGAGAGCGCGAAACTAAGGCTTGCTTTACCGATGACGGCTACTTTATGACCGGTGATGTGGCGGTTCGTGAACCAGGAGGCTATCTGCGCATAGTCGATCGCGCCAAGGATATGATTCTGGTATCGGGTTTTAATGTCTACCCGAATGAGGTGGAAGATGTGTTTTGTTCGCACCCTGCGATTCTTGAATGCGCTGCCATCGGTGTAGCCGATGAGCACAGTGGCGAGGCGGTTAAACTTATTGCCGTAGCCAGAGATGAAATACCGGATATCAAAGAACTGAAAGACTGGAGTAAAGAGCGCCTGACTCGGTATAAAATACCCAAATATATCGAATTCGTTGCCGACCTGCCCAAAACCAATGTGGGTAAGGTACTCAGGCGTAAGCTTAAGGAGCAGCAGGCCGCTGACAAGGTGGCTTGAGTTCTGCTCTACAGATTTCAGGAGAAATACATGCCCTTGTCTAAACCCGTTCGCCGTAAGCTTCACCACCGTCGTCAGATCGTTTGTGAAGGCTATGAGCGGGAAGATGGTCTTTGGGATATTGAAGCCCGAATGACCGATAAAAAGACTAATACACTGGATAACCCTGAGCGTGGCGGTTTTGTTGCAGCGGGTGAGTATTTTCATGATATCCGTATGCGTCTGACACTGGACCGCAGTCTGAAAATTCATCAGGTAGAGGCCAGCATGGATGCCACACCCTTTCAGATGTGCCCTGGTATCGTGGCTGTCTATAAGCGCTTGGAAGGTACACGGATAGGTTCAGGATGGCACCGCAAAGCGCTGGAGCTGACCGGGGGCGTTCAAGGCTGCACCCACCTGAATGAGTTGCTGAAACCTCTGACAACTACGGCCATCCAGACACTTTGGCCCAGTGGTGATGAGGATATGGTCAAACTGGGTGCCAAGGGATTGCTGAATACCTGCCATACCTGGGCACAAAATTCACCGGCAGTGCAGCAATATTTGCCGGAACTCTACTTGGCTGAGCCGCCAAACGGCTAGTGCTCAGCGTTTAACACGGAGAATAACAACATGAGTATCCCCGAATCCTTTCAGGGCAGATTGCGCTTGCCTTTAATTTCGGCACCGATGTTCTTGGTGTCAGGTCCGGAGCTGGTTATCGAGGCCTGTAAAGCTGGCGTCGTCGGGACATTTCCGGCGCTGAACGAGCGTAGCAGTGAGGGTTTTGAGTCCTGGCTGATACAGATACGTGAAGCTCTGGACAGTTTTGAAGCAGAAACAGGCAAAAAAGCGGCACCCTTTGGAGTTAACCTGATCGTACACCATACCAACCCGCGGGTGCAGGCTGATCTGGAACTCTGCATCAAACACAAAGTACCGTTGATTATTACTTCCCTGGGGGCGGTCAAGGATCTCGTCGATGCTGTGCACAGTTATGGCGGGCTGGTGTTCCATGATGTGATCAATGTGCGTCATGCTAAAAAAGCCGCTTCGGCGGGTGTTGATGGCTTGATCGCTGTGTGTAACGGTGCCGGTGGTCATGCCGGTACCCTGAGCCCCTTTGCTTTACTGGCTGAAATTCGTCAGTTTTATCAGGGCACTATAATTCTGTCAGGCTCCATGTCGACGGGGCAGGATGTCGCGACTGCGCAGATGATGGGTGCTGATCTGGCCTACATGGGTACACGCTTTATCAATACCCGGGAAAGCCGCGCCAACCCTGAATACAAACAGATGATTGTTGAATCCAGTGCCGCTGATATCACTTACACACCGAAAATATCCGGTATCTGGGCCAACTTCCTCAAACCAAGCCTGGAAAAAGCAGGGTTGGAGCCGGACAGTGGTGAAAAGAAAAAAGTAGATCTGGGTGAGGAATTACAGGCACCGGAAGGTGGTGCCAGCGCCTGGAAAAGTATCTGGTCAGCCGGGCAGGGTGTGGGTTCGATTGCCGATGCACCGCCAGTGGCTGAGTTAGTGGAACGTCTGCAGGATGAGTATCGGGATGCCACTGATCACTTTGCACAGCTCTCTAGTGGTTATCTGGAGCAAGCAAAATGACGGATGCCGTAATAGTAACAGTGCAGCAGCAGGGTATTTTACATCTGACGCTGAATCGACCCGGTAAAAAAAATGCCCTGACCGGTGCGATGTATCAGGCCCTGACTGACGCACTGAATGCTGCTGCCAAAGATGCTGGCGTGCGAGTGGTGGTGCTGAGTGGCAGTGGCAGTGATTTTTCCGCCGGTAACGACATTAATGACTTTGTCGCGGCGATCAATGATCCTGAGAAAATTCGTATCCCGCTGGGCTTTCTGCAATGCATTTCAACCTTCCCCAAGCCGGTTGTGGCGGCTGTATCGGGTGTGGCTATAGGTATCGGTACTTCCATGCTGCTGCATTGTGATCTGGTCTATGCGGATGCCAGCGCACGCTTTCAGCTACCCTTCACGCGCATGGGGCTGGTGCCGGAGGGTGGCACCAGTCTGTTGTTGCCATCCAGCCTGGGTCATCGCAAAGCCTTTGAACTGCTAGTGTTGGGAGAGGCGTTTGGCGCTGAGCAAGCGGTTGAAGTCGGGCTGGTGAATCAGTGTGTAGAACAAGGTTCGGTGATCGATTTTGCCATGGATAAAGCGCGCGCATTGGCCAGCATGGGGGCCGAGGCGGTGCAACAGAGCAAAGCGATGCTGAAGCAGCATGATGATAACCGTTTACAGTCGGTGCTGGTCTCTGAAGTGGATGCTTTTGCGGCCCGTTTAAGCTCAGATGAAGCACGTGCCGCGTTTATGGCGTTTATGCAAAAGCCGAAAAAATAATATTGTCTTTCTTAGAGTGATCGCTTTTGTCATGCAAGCGGGTGGATTTTGTTATTGTTAAAAGCGACACTCTGACGCATATTGTTACCCTTGAAAAAAATAACAATCAGAGGAGTAATAATGAAAATACTCGTCGCCGTAAAGCGCGTGATCGATTACAACGTCAAGGTTCGTGTCAAAGCTGACCGTAGCGATGTTGATCTCGCCAATGTCAAAATGGCGTTAAACCCCTTCTGTGAAATCGCGGTTGAACAAGCGGTACGCCTTAAAGAACAAGGTATTGCCACGGAAATTCTGGTGGTATCCATCGGTAACAAGTCCTGTGAAGAACAGCTTAGAACCGCCCTGGCGTTGGGGGCTGATCGTGCCTTGCGTATTGATACCGAGGCGGCTCCTGATGCCCTGTCAGTGGCACGTTTGCTGGCTAAGGTGGCAGAAGCTGAACAGCCTGATCTGATTTTACTGGGCAAGCAAGCTATCGATTCGGATAACAACCAGACCGGCCAGATGTTGGCCGCCCTGCTTGATCGTCCTCAGGCTACCTTCGCCTCAGAAGTGAAGATTGACGGGAAAACACTACAGGTCACGCGTGAAGTAGATGGGGGCTTACAAACCCTCAACGTCACCTTGCCAGCCGTTGTCACCACCGATTTACGCCTGAATGAACCGCGTTATGCCTCCCTGCCAAACATCATGAAAGCCAAGAAAAAGCCGCTGGATGTCAAGACGGCTGAGGAACTGGGTGTTACGGTCGCGTCCAACATCACCCTGGTATCGGTGGAGCCCCCGGCACAGCGTAGTGCGGGTATTAAAGTGGGTTCTGTCGCAGAGTTGATTGACAAGCTGCGCAATGAAGCAAAGGTGATTGCATGAGTATTCTAATACTGGCCGAACATGATAATCAGGGACTCAAACCAGTGACCCTGAATGTATTGGCCGCCGCTCAGGCGATAGGTAAAGACATCACCCTGCTGGTGGCGGGACACAACTGCGCTGCCGTTGCAGAGCAGGCCGCCAAAGTGGCGGGCGTCACTCAGGTACTCTGTGCCGATGCACCGGCCTATGCCCATCAGCTGGCTGAAAATATCAGTCAATTGCTGCTGGATCAGGCGGAAGGTTACAGCCATATTCTGGCCGCATCGACCACTACGGGTAAAAATATCCTGCCGCGGGTTGCCGCGCTATTGGACGTTAACCAGTTGACTGATGTGATGGCCGTTGAGTCACCACAACGCTTTAAACGCGCTATTTATGCCGGAAATGCCATCGCCACAGTCGAAACCAGTGATCCTGTCGTAGTCATGACAGTGCGTGGCACCGCCTTTGATCCGGTTGCGGCTGACGGCGGCAACGCCTCTGTACAGATGCTGGACAAGGTATTTGACAGTGCTGATGTCAGCTTCAGTCATGAAGCGCTGGCCGAATCTGATCGTCCGGAGTTAACCGCGGCCAGTACTGTGGTGTCGGGTGGTCGTGGCCTGGGTAAGGGTGAAAACTTTGACCTCTTGTACCGAGTGGCCGACAAGCTGGGTGCGGCGGTGGGTGCATCCCGTGCGGCGGTGGATGCGGGTTATGTGCCGAATGATATGCAGGTAGGGCAGACCGGCAAGATGGTGGCGCCTGATCTGTATATCGCCGTAGGTATTTCCGGTGCGATTCAGCATCTGGCGGGTATGAAAGATTCCAAAGTGATCGTTGCGATCAACAAAGACGAAGAGGCACCGATTTTTCAGGTGGCTGATTATGGACTGGTCGCCGATCTGTTCGACGCGGTTCCCGAACTGGAAGCAAGTCTCTAATACAGGAGAGCAGGAATGATTTATCAAGGTAAAGCGATTACAGCGCGCCAGATTGATGGTGGTTGCGTTGAGGTAGTGTTTGACTTGCAGGGTGACAGTGTTAATAAATTCAATCAATTGACACTGAATGAACTGCGTGAAGCCGTTGCCGCCATTAGCGCGTTAGCGGACGTCAAGGGTGTCATGTTCAGTAGTGCCAAAGACTGTTTTATTGTCGGCGCCGATATCACTGAATTCAGCCAGATGTTTGATCAGTCGGAAGAGAGCATTGTTGAACATCTGCTGTCATTACATGAGATTTTCAATGCCATTGAAGACCTGCCTTGCCCGACAGTCACCGCCATTAATGGTATTGCGCTGGGCGGTGGTTTCGAACTTTGCCTGTCTACCGATTTCCGGGTGATGGGTGACAAGGCCAAGGTAGGACTGCCGGAAGTGAAGCTCGGTATCTACCCGGGTTGGGGTGGCACCGTACGCCTGCCGCGCCTGATCGGTGTGGATAATGCCAATGAGTGGATCTGTGGTGGTGCGGAAAAACGTGCAGCAGATGCACTGAAAGATGGTGCTGTTGATGCTGTTGTTGCCACTGAGGCTGTGCGTGATGCTGCATTGGATCTGCTGACTAAATCAGCAGATGGTGTGTTTGATTACCAGGCGCGTCGTACTGAAAAGACTACCGCGATCAAGTTAAACCAGGTTGAACAGATGATGGCGTTCGAATCCGCCAAGGGGTTTATCGGTGCCAAAGCTGGACCACATTATCCGGCACCTATGGCGGCACTGAATTCGATTCAGAAGAGCGCCAATATGACCCGCGATAAAGCCATTCAGGTCGAAGCCAAAGGCTTTGCCAAGCTGGCAACCAACAGTGTGACCAAGGCATTAGTGGGTCTGTTCTTAAAAGATCAGTATGTTAAAAAAGTCAGCAAAGCCTTTGAGAAAGATACTACGCCGGTGAAGCTGGCGGCTGTGTTGGGTGCAGGTATTATGGGCGGCGGTGTGGCTTATCAGTCTGCCTCCAAGGGCGTGCCGATCCTGATGAAGGATATCAATGATAAAGCTTTGCAGCTGGGTCTTGATGAAGCCACCAAACTGCTGAACGGCCAGGTTAAACGTGGCCGTATGGATGCACAGAAGATGGCCAAAGTGCTGACACAGATTACCCCGACCCTGAGTTATGGTGACTTTGGTCGTGTCGATCTGGTGGTTGAGGCTGTTGTGGAAAATGCCAAAATCAAAGCGGCAGTTCTGGCTGAAGTGGAGCAGCAGGTCAGTGATGACACGATTATCACTTCCAATACCTCGACCATCTCAATCACAGCACTGGCGAAATCACTGCAGCGCCCGGAAAATTTCTGTGGTATGCATTTTTTCAACCCGGTGCACCGCATGCCGCTGGTCGAAGTCATTCGTGGTGAGCAAAGCTCTGAAGCGGCGATCGCCCGTACCGTGGCCTATGCCAAATCCATGGGTAAAACCCCGATCGTGGTGAATGACTGCCCGGGATTCCTGGTGAACCGGGTACTTTTCCCTTACTTTGCCGGTTTCAGTCTGCTGCTGCGTGATGGCGCCGATTTTACCCGCGTAGATAAAGTGATGGAAAAGTTCGGTTGGCCTATGGGGCCAGCGTATCTGCTGGACGTAGTGGGTATCGATACCGGTCATCATGCGGATGCGGTTATGGCCGAAGGCTTCCCGGATCGCATGGGACATGAAGGCGAAAATGCCATAGATCGCATGTATAAACAGGAACGCTATGGTCAGAAAAATGACAAGGGCTTTTACCGCTACGAGCTGGACCGTCGCGGCAAGCAGGTCAAGCTGATTGATGAATCGGTTCCGGCGCTGCTGGAAGGGATTGTTGGCGCAGCGCGTGATTTTAGCGATGAAGAGATCATTGCCCGAATGATGATTCCTCTGTGTATCGAAACAGTTCGCTGTCTTGAAGATGGCATAGTGGCCACCCCGGCTGAGGCCGATATGGGTCTGATTTATGGCATCGGCTTCCCGCCGTTCCGTGGTGGTGCGTTGCATTACCTCGATCAGATGGGCTTGCAGGCCTTCCTGGAGATGGCTGCGCCTTATGCGGACTTAGGTCCGCTGTACCAGCCAACCGCACGTATGCAGCAGATGGCTGCGAACGGCGAAACCTATTTCGGCGAATAACGGAGGAATTCTGATGACTTTACAACCTAATGACGCGGTAATCGTGGATGCCATACGTACCCCGATGGGCCGATCCAAAGGTGGCTCCTTCCGTAATGTTCGTGCTGAAGGGCTGTCTGCGGCGGTGATGCAGGGTATTCTGAAACGCAACCCGGCGCTGAACCCGGCTGATATAGATGACATTATCTGGGGCTGCGTAAACCAGACCCTGGAGCAGGGCTTTAACATTGGCCGTAACGCCGCGGTGATTGCCGGTTTGCCACATACGGTTGCGGCGCAAACAGTCAACCGCTTATGTGGTTCTTCCATGTCAGCGATGCACACCGCCGCCGCATCGATCCTGTCAGGTCAGGGTGATGTTTACCTGGTCGGTGGGGTGGAGCACATGGGGCATGTCGATATGGCCCATGGTGTGGATATCAATCCGCAGGCATCCAAATACGCGGCCAAAGCGGCCATGCTGATGGGTGTAACAGCCGAGATGCTGGGCAAGATGAACGGCATCACCCGTGAGATGCAGGATGAGATGGGCGCCCGTTCACATCGCCTGGCTTATGAAGCCCGCTTGCAAGGCCGCTTTGATAACGAAATCCTGCCGGTTGAAGGGCATGATGAAAAGGGCTTTAAATCCCTGCTAACCTACGACGAAGTGATTCGCCCGGAGACGACGGTGGAAACCCTGGGCCAGCTCAAGCCGGTATTCGTGCCGAAAGTGGGTACGGTCACCGCAGGGACTTCATCAGCCTATTCCGACGGTGCGTCCGCCATGCTGATTATGTCAGCGGCTAAAGCCCAGGAATTGGGTCTGAAACCGCGTGCCCGTATTGTCAGCATGGGTGTGGCTGGTTGCGATCCATCGATCATGGGCTTTGGTCCGGTACCTGCTACCCAGAAAGCGCTGAAAAAGGCCGGCCTGAAAATCGAAGATATCGATTATGTTGAGCTGAACGAAGCCTTTGCTGCACAGGGCTTGTCGGTACTGAAAAACCTGAAGCTGCTGGACAAAATGGATGACAAGGTGAACCTGAATGGTGGCGCGATTGCACTGGGTCACCCACTGGGCTGCTCTGGCACCCGTATCAGCACCACCTTGCTGAACATACTGGAAGACAAGGGCGGCAGACTAGGTCTGGCAACCATGTGTATCGGTATGGGTCAGGGGATTTCAACCATTATCGAACGGTTGGATTAAGCAAAAAATCGCTCGGAGACCGAGCTCCTACAGGTAGGAAATAAGATGGACCCGCCCCCCTAACAATGTGCCATGCTTAATCTGTAGAGAAAGCAAACCGGCATCTGAGTAAAGAGAGGCGAGTCCTATGAAGAAT